>CAYSAH010000070.1:0-12347 GCA_964428945.1 uncultured Bacteroidaceae bacterium
AATGTAATCCTCCGTTCACACAGGCGATCGATTTAATGAATGGGGAAATGATTCCAATATCATGGGAAACAAGCAATATGGCCATCTTTTTATTCAGTTCTGCCAGGATCCTGTACAATTCATGTTCAAACCTGTTATCAACGTAAGTATTGGGTTCATCCAGGATCAGGAGCCTGGGGGAAGAAACGATGGCCCTTGCAAGCATTGTACGCTGCAATTCACCGCCCGAAAGGTCTCCAATGGGCCGGTTCTTTAATTCAGTGATTCCAACCGCTTCAAGGATCTCTTCCACTTTCCTTACGGAATGAGCATTCTTAATCCTTTTCATATTCAGGCCGGTGGAAAGGCCCGCCAAAACAACATTTGAAACTGTTATCGGAAACTGATCGTCGAACTGGCTTACCTGCGGTAAATAGCCAATATCATTTTTTCCGATGTTTCTTTCGACACTTCCGCCAAGGGGTTTCAAAAGTCCCATAATAATTTTAAGAAGTGTTGTTTTGCCTCCCCCGTTCGGACCGATAATGCCGGTAAAATCTTCAGCATTGATGTCCAGTGACACCGCGCTAAGAACCGGTTTACCTGAATAGGCTGCAGTAATATTTTTTAATGAAACAAGCGACATATTTATTTCAGGTTTGCATTCAGTTTATCGGCAATAAATTTCATCTGCTGATACCATTCAGGGTCGAGGGGATTGATCTGGACGATCTCTGCATTTAACTCCCTGGCAAGGACCTCGGCATTCTTCTGGTCAAACTGCATCTGAAGGAATACAAGGCCGATATTTTCTTCTTTCCCAATGTCGATCATTTCCTTAAGATGGGCAGGGGAAGGTGTTTTACCCCCCAGTTCAAGCGGGTACTGAACCAA
Organism: uncultured Bacteroidaceae bacterium; assembly: GCA_964428945.1. Taxonomy (GTDB): domain Bacteria; phylum Bacteroidota; class Bacteroidia; order Bacteroidales; genus M55B112. Next base: position 874 of record CAYSAH010000070.1, read on the forward strand.
ATTATAATCCCTTGAAAAATAGGACAGGGAAGGGTGATAGGTAAAAAAACTCCTGGATGTAAGATCTCTTAGCTGCTCCGAAATGTACCGGTTCAGGCTGTCAAGCTCTGTCATAAAACTTCCGAGATTGGCACTGAATTCTTCCTTGTATTCAGGATAGTACTGAAGCAGCGCTTTGTAAATGTTCCCTGCAATGATCTTCACATTGGAAGGTGATAACCAGATGTGAGGGTCAATGCCTCCATGGTGATGACCTTCATGATCTTCATTTAAAGGCTCATGCATTGCTTCTTCCATGATGAGGTCAACTCCTTCTGACAGGTCGGCAATTGCCATTTTGCTGTTTGCAGAAACAAGTTTTTCCATCCAGGTCATTTCAAAACCCGTATACCCTATTTTCATGTATAGCCTGGTCCTGGTCAAGGAAGTCAGTTGCGCAGGTGTGGGTTCATAAGTTGCAGGACTTGCCCCGGGAGGTATCATGACATTTATCCTGAAATGCTCCCCGGCTATCTTCCTGACAAAGTATTCCTGGGGCAGTATGCTTACAGCAATTTCATCGGAATACCTTGTTTTTTCACTGTTATTGCATCCTGCAAGTACGAGCAGTAGGAGCAGAATAAGGTTTTTTGCGTTCATTTGGTTCTGTATCTTTTAAATTTAAAAATCCTGGCCCCTTTAGGAGGAACCGGGTCGTAACCGTGGCCCCCCCATGGATGACAGCTCAGTATCCTCCTTGTTCCCATAAATAGTCCCTTTAGGGGACCATGGATCTTAAGCGCCTCAATGGCATATTGGGAACAGGTAGGATCATACCTGCATGTCCCCGCCAACATTGGAGATATCACCCATTGGTAAATTTTTACAGGAACGATCAGCAGAAAGGATAAACCTGTCCGGATCCACCTTATCAAAAGCAAATTATTATATCTGTCCATTACTGACATTCCCTGCATTTTCCGATTACCAGGAACTGATTCTCCTCTTTTATAAACCCTTCTGGCAGTTTAAAGTCTTCCACTTCAATTTCCGGGAGACAAAACAATTTATCGCAAAGCGAACATTTGAAATGAATATGGTCGCCATTATGACTGCCGTTGTTGTGAGAGTTCTTCAAGGCATATTTAACCTCGTGATCGATGATAACCCTCTGAACCAGTTTTTTTTCAAAAAGGGAGTTAAGGGTCCTGTGAATGGTCGATTTGTCGCATTTCTCTGGAAGCTTTAAACGGATCTCCTTTCCTGACAGGGGAGAAGTTGATTTTCTTAAAATATTAAGAATATTCACCCTGTTCCTGGTTTTGCTAAGTCCGTTCCTGTGAAGAAATGATTCCGGGTTCATTAAATATGCAAATGAGTTGCAAAAATATATATTTTTCTCCCGTTGAGCAAGCGTTTTCATGTTTCTCTTAAAAGATATTCAGGCTAAAGGCGTGAAGGATGCAAAACCTGTCGTAGAAATACTGTTTCATAATGCAAGGGTCGCGATCATGTTCAAAACGGAAACAATGCAGGGTTTGACCCGGTGTCCCAGGCCGGTTAATAACAGTTCCTTTTTCCCCTTTGAATCCTTTAATTTATAACTGTTCTATAACATTAATCTTCCAAAATTGTGTAATTTGGCGGTTTCAAATTTCAAACAGAATTTATTGATCGATTAATACTTAAAATCAGTGGAAATGAAAGAAGCTGTTGCGATATTATGCGCAGGAGGCCCGGCTCCGGGCATTAATACAGTTATCAGTTCGGTAACAAAAATATTTATTAATAATGGGTTTAATGTTCTTGGACTGAATGGTGGGTACAAGAGTTTATTTGCAGAGGAACCATCCTTTGAATACCTGGATTTTGACTATGCGGACCAGATATACAGTCGCGGTGGTTCAGCCCTGAAAATGAGCAGGTACAAACCGAGGGATGAAGAGTTCAAGGTCGATTTTTTCAGAAAATATAATGTAAAGCTTCTTGTAACCATTGGAGGAGATGACACTGCTTCAACTGCCAACAGACTGGCAAAATACCTGGCAGGGCAGAAGCTGGATGTTAAAAATATCCACGTACCAAAAACCATCGATAACGACCTGCCCTTGCCTGAGGGTACTCCAACATTCGGATACCATTCGGCAAAGGAGGAAGGCGTTCGTTTAGCCACTACAATTTATGAGGATGCAAGGACCAGCGGAAACTGGTTTGTCGTTTCAGCGATGGGCCGGGAAGCCGGGCATCTGGCGATGGGTATCGGAACGGCAACACACTACCCGATGATCATTATTCCCGAGATGTTTAATAAAGTGAAGATCACCTTTGACAAGATCACCAAACTCGTGATATCCTCCATGGTGAAGCGCAGGCTACTGGGAATTGACTATGGCGTTGCAATTATAAGTGAAGGGGTATTCCACTTTATGAGCGATGAAGAGATTATCGCAACAGGAATTAATTTCACCTATGATGACCACGGGCATCCGGAACTTGGAAACGTAAGTAAATCACACATTTTCAACATGCTTACCCAGCAGGAGCTGAAAAACTTGAGGATCAAGGTGAAAAGCCGTCCGAATGAGATGGGCTATGAACTTCGATGCTGCCGTCCTGTGGCATATGACCTGGCTTACGCAACGCGCCTCGGACTGGGAGTTTTTAAATTGTTCCAGGAAGGTAACACGGGATGTATGATAATGATCAACCGCAATTCGGAAGTTGAACCCCTGTTCCTTAAGGATGTTGAAGATAAGAATGGCAAGGTTAAACCCCGTTTGGTGGATATTGAATCGGAAAATGTACAGATGATCTTCAGGAATAACCTTCATTACCTTACCAAGGAAGATTACCGTGCAGCCAAGAAATATGTGAAGAATCCGGAGGATTATGATTTCTTCAAGATCCTTGGCTGGGAGCAGTAAATAGAATTGATTTTTCAATCAAAGCACCCTGCCGTCGGCCAGCCTTGCACATCTGCTAAAGCAATTGTGCTATGAGGATTGCGGGCGATGCCAGGGTGTTGTATTATCCACGGATTAGCCCGCTGACGCTTAAATTATAACCTGCGAAAACGCGCTACTGCAGAATTTAAACAGCAATTCACGTTCGCTAAAGCTCTTCGGCTTATAGAAGTTGTGGGCTGTAGACTGAAGACTGTAGTGGTTCGACTGATGCTCACCAAGGCGGTTAATGGACTGAAGTCGAACCGGGGCGAAGCCGGACTGCATACCCGCTAGAGCCCCGGCAGAGTGGCGTTAGCGCACACGGTCGATGACGACGGGATTTGCACGGAGAGGGGCGACGAACTGGAATTAACAAGTTAAACCTGAAAAACGCACTGGTTTTTAGTGCCAGAGCATTCTGTATTTCTGATCTGACTGACCATTTAAGTACGCAATAAGCCTGGCAGTAAACCTATATGCGGGTTCCAGAATTATTTCCTCCTCCTTATTGACACAGAGCCGATAATATTCTAAATTTATAGAAAAATCAAGTATTATGGCTACGATCAGGAAAAAAGGGACCATCGGCATTCTTACCGGCGGAGGTGATGTTCCGGGTTTGAATCCTGCAATACGTGCGGTCACCATCCGGGCTTTGAGGGAGGGTTACCAGGTAATAGGTTTGCGAAGGGGCTGGGCTGGTGTTATGGAAATTCAGAGGGATAAAAATGCAGACAACGGCCATTGTTACATTGTATTATCAGAACAGATTGTGAACAAGGCAGGCAGAACGGGGGGAACTTTTTTACATACCTCCAGGATGAACCCGGCAAAAGTGAAAAAGGATGATGTCCCTCCTCATTTGCAGGGCAAGTACAACAAGGAGATTAATGATCTTACCAACGAAGTTATTAAAAACCTTGAGTTCCTGGGGATCGATTTCCTGATTCCTATTGGCGGGGATGATACCCTCAGTTTCGGCGTCAGGCTCTACAAGGAAGGCTTTAAAGTGATCGCCATTCCGAAAACAATGGATAACGATGTTCCCGGAACCGATTACTGCATCGGTTTCAGCACCTGTGTTACCCGGACCATTCAAATGACCAATACCCTGAGAACTTCAGCAGGATCGCACGAACGCATCCTGGTGATTGAAGTGTTTGGCCGCTATTCCGGCTTCACCGCGATGCTTCCCACCATGGCAGGTGCAGCAAACCGCTGCGTGATCCCTGAGTACAAATTTGATCTGGAACTGCTCACCGAATTGCTTATTGAAGACAGGTACAAAAATCCGAGCCTGTACTCCGTGGTTTTGGTTTCGGAGGGTGCCACGTTTAAAGGAATGGACAGTATGGTCCTGAAAAGCCATGAAATGGATGCCTATGGCCATGCAAAACTGGGTGGGATCGGTTCCATTGTTTCCGACCAGATCAAGGAGATTTCGGTAAAAATTAATAATGGTCACAGGATCAATACCATTAGCCAGTCACTTGGCTACCTGGTGCGCGGTGGAGATCCGGATGCCATTGATTCTATTGTGCCCATGGCCTACGGGAATCTTGCACTGGACCTTATTCTGAAAGGGATTCACGGAAGGCTGGTTGTTCTCAGGAACGGACGTTACGACAATGCTCCCGTGGACGTTGTTACCAGTGATTCCAAATATATAGATATTAAAAAGCACTACAATACGGATCGCCTGCGACCGCATTTTAAAAGTTTTGAATTTCAGCCCTTGTTTATAATGACCGGAAGCGGAATTTCCTGATCCTTACTTACCCTTGTATACCCAGGAATCATCCGAAATATTTGTCCGGGCAAGGTACATGCTGTTTGCAGCCTCCTTTAGCGTTTCGTGGACTGAATAGACTACAAGGTTAAAATCATAAGGCCCTGCGATTATATTTCCGGCCCCACCTAATTGTTTTACCCTTGCTGAAAACTCTTCAGCATACGCGTTGTTTTTGAAACTTCCGGCAATAACGTAATATTTCCCTTTAGTCACTGCCTGCATGGTTTGTTGCTCCATCAACCGGGTACATTCCTCCGCCTGGATTTTAAGCAGGTCATACTCCTGCCTGACATTGATCAATTCCTCCTCAACAGCAGCTTTTTGATTTATCAGGGCATCAATCTGTTCCTGGGTCATCGAGGGCTTCTTAAACAGTGAGCAGGATGAGACTGTGATTATAGCTAACAATAAGACCGCAACCTTTTTCATATTCGAGATTTTAATCATTTAATCAAAAATAAGACTTTAAATTATTCAATTCCATAAGTTTATTAACAATGCTAACCCCGGGATATTGCCTCAATATATTAAAATCTGAAAATTTCCAATTATAAGAGCGATTTCTTAATCATATGGATTCATTCAACCCTGGATTTTCCAAGTGAATTGAATACAGGATACAGGGATCTGTGATCCGGAAGTATAAGATTCCTAAGCATCGGATGGATATACAGACCAGCCGACAGCGCTATATTGAGAGAATGAGTAGTGAATTCCCAATATATAAGGAATAATCTCCAGTTTCCGGAAGAGACACCCCTTAGAAAAATTTGAAATATTATGATTTACAGATATACCAGATTATGCACAGGATATTTTTTCGGCAAGCCACAAGGATGTCGCTGGCGCTTTTAAGCGGAATTTAGCAGAGTTTTTAATCAGCAGGACGCGTATATGGAGTTTAGCGGGAGTAAATAGATAATCCTCTTTGAGTGAAGCAGGCTATCCTATAATAACCATATTATGGTTTATCTTTTAAGCTTTACATGGAATGAAGCACAAAATCCTGAAAACATATTATTCATTGGTTTCAACAGTCTTTAAAAGCAGATCGGCTGAAATGGGAAAGTGGTCGGAGTATTTTGATTTTATCCTCCTGAATCCTGTGGCTTCAAACTCCTGGCCATACAGGATAAAATCTATCCTGTAGGAAGGAAGGTCTCCTGCATATGTATTTCCAAATCCTGTTCCGGCTTCCCTGAAAGCATCGCTAAGGCCTTTTTGTATCCGGCGGTAAGCATACGATATCGGAGTATCGTTGAAATCACCGTTAACAATAACAGGGTAGGGAGAATCCAGGATATAGTTATGTATGATCTTTGATTGCTCTGCTCTCTGGACGAATGCATCCCTGAGTCTTTTTCCAATATCTTTCACCTCTTCAATTTGTCTGTTGGAGTATTTAAGTGAAAGCGTATCAATAAAACTATAGTTATTCTGTCCAAACCTGATTGACTGAAGGTGTATGTTGAATACACGGATGGTATCAGATTCAAAAAGTATATCCGTGTAAACTGCCTGGTTTGAACTATTGTCGAACGGAATCCGGCTGGTCTTCAGGATCGGAAACTTACTGAATGTTGCAATCCCGAATCCTGCATCACTACTGCTTTTTATACTGTAATAAATTGAATAATACGGAAAAGGACTGAGATTTCTCAGGACATCCCTCTCCCTCAGGCCGATTTTATTTACAGTATAAAATTCCTGGATGCACAATATATCAGGAGCTTCATCCGCGATAAGGCCGTAGATTCCTTCGAGTGTGTTTGTTTGTTTGCTCCAGTTATACTGGTCAAAGGTTCTGACATTATATGACATTAGTGTCAGGGTATTTTTTGCAGGAAGGTTTTCCGTTTCTGAAGGCTTGGAAAAATTTATTGGAAGAAAATTCATCAGGTGTCCCCAGCCTATGAGTATGGCAATAAGAGACACAAGAAGTTCTTTCTTAAGCCGGATGATCCAGAAGAAAAGAAAGACCAGGTTGATGAGCAGCAGGAAGGGATAGGCCAGGCCCAGGAAAGCAGGGAAAAGAAACCGGGCGGGATTAATATACGGGGCAGTATAAGATACAAGCAACAACAGTGCTGCCAGTATATTTGAATAAAATATGATCGTTCGGGTAAATTTTCTCAAGATTCAGCCTCTTTTCTTCAAATTTACGATTCTGCTTTTGAATGTAATGCCTATTTTTTCATTTTAAACAGCATCTCTTTCTCTGTTTTTGTCAATGAATCATATCCGCCTTGCGAAATTTTATCCAAAATCCGGTCGATCTCTTTTTGCTCTTCCACTTTTTGCTTTTTGTATTCAAAATCATCGGTGGGCCGCTTATACGTCACCTTCATTTTATCCTTTCGTTTGAACAGGGTTGAAAAGTTATCCATAAACCTGTCGAACCCACGTGTGATATCTTTCCCCTTACGAAATGAATTAGCATAAATGAGGCCAACCAGGGCTCCCCCGATATGGGCGATTTTCCCCCCTGTATTATCTGTGAAATCAAGTATGGTTGAGGTTATAAAAATGACCAGGGCAACATAAAGTATCCTTACAGGCCCGATCAAAATAATATTCATTCTTCTGTTGGGCATAACAGCTGCAACTGCAATAACAATGGCCATGACCGATGCAGAGGCTCCGGTAGCCATGGATTCGTTCTTAACTTCCTCGAAGAAGGGAAATATATTGTAGAAGCTTATAAAAAGCAGTGCACCTCCAAGTCCTCCAAGGATATATACACCCAGTACCTTTTTTGCACCAAATTCTTCAACAAATAAACGGCCGAACCAATACAGTATCATCATATTGAATACGATGTGGTAAAGGAATCCATGGGTGAACATATAGGAAATTATCGTCCACGGTTTTCTGGCCAGTGCCGAAAGGTCGGACGGAACCGCCAGGTAATAAAGGATCTCTGAGATGCTCTGGTTCCTGTCGATCTGGTTGAACAGGACCAGGAATATAACAGCAATGTGGATTGAAAGAAAAACACCCACATTTATATAGATGAGTTTATGAAGAACAGATCCTTTTTTGTACGATTGTTTTATCTCCTCAATGATGGTCATTTCTGATTGTGTCGGTTAATAGAAAGTTGACTTCGTTTTATTCCAGTATTTTATCATAATGAAACCAAAAATCATACCTCCAAGATGTGCAAAATGCGCAATATTGCTACCGGGTTGTGTAACTCCGAGGTAAAGTTCCAGGGCTCCATAGCCAATAACCAGCCATTTGGCCTTTATCGGGAAGGGAAAGGGGATAATGAACAGCGGAGTGTTCGGGAAAAGCATACCAAAGGCCAGCAGGATCCCTAAAACGGCACCCGACGCTCCGACCGTTGGCGTGACAAGGCTTCTGATCAGGCTGTTAAACTGGCTTCCTGTTGAGAAAACCTGGTTCAATCGTTCCATCGTAAGCACATCAACATTGTATGCTTCCTTGAATGCCGCAATTTTCGGAGCAAGCTCAATATACATAACAAGCTGGTGAAAAAAGGCAGCGCCCAGCCCCGTTGCCAGGAAATATATAAGAAAGCGTTTCCCCCCCCACACACTCTCAAGGGTCTTTCCGAATATCCACAGGGCCCACATATTGAAGAAAATATGCATCAGGCTCCCATGCATGAACATATGGGTGACAATTTGCCATGGACGGAACATTGGAGACTGTATATAGTACATCCCTAATATCCTGTTAAGGTCTGTTCTGAAGAATTGTTGGAATGCAAAAAGTGCAACGAACATGACTATATTTATTATAATCAGGTTCTTAACTATGGGAGGCGTACCGCCGGCCCTGCCAAAATTGAATCGACTCATCTGTAAATTTAAAAAGTTGCTTACCTATAGAACAAATATCATGCAAGATGTTTCTCGAAATCCTCAAGTTTAACAATATTTAGTATAACCTTTCCTCCCGGAGTGGTATTTGGGTTGGAGCAGGCGAAAAGTTTATCGACCAATTCCTGCATTTCTCTTAAGTTTAATTGCTTTCCGTAGGGAATTGCTGAAGCAATCGCACCTGACCTTGCAATCTTTTCGTGAAGGTCAAGCCTGAGCTCGGACTGGAAATTTTTATACTGTTCCAGGAAGGTCTCAATTACTGACTTGATGTCAGGTACAGCAGTATTGGCAGGAATGCTGTGCACAATAATACAATTCTGTCCGAAATCCCTTATATCGAACCCCAGCCTGGCGATATCATCCATAAGTTCCAGGCACAGGCTGTAGTCATTTGGGTTAAGTTCAATGGTTTCAGGGAAAAGTGTTTTTTGTGCAATGGCAGAATCCTTTTGCAGGCTGGCAAGATTATGTTCAAACAATATCCTCTCATGGGCCCTTCTCTGGTCGATCACCATCAATCCTGACTTAACAGGCGTAAGGATATATTTGCCTTTAAGCTGCAGGTACCTGAATTCCTGAAGGATCTCTTTGCCTTCAGTCTCCCCGAAACCCAGTCCTGGAGAGAGATCCTGGTTGTTTTTGGGATCGTATAGTTTTTGCCAGTCCTGTAATGCACTCCTGTTTTGCAGTTGGCTTCCGGATCCGTGTTTTTCTTCAGGATCAAAGGGATTAAAGTTCCGGTTTATATTTACGGTGGGCATAGAAAAGTCCTGGTCCTTTTTCAGAACAGGAATGTCGATGATCCCCTCCCTGCTGAAGTCAAGGGTGGGCGATAAATTGTGTTTTCCGATAGCTTCCTTGGTAGCTGCAAGAAGAATCTGCCAGATGGAGCGTTCGTCCTCAAATTTAATTTCTGTTTTCGATGGGTGTATATTGATATCTATTGTTGAAGGATCGGTCTCAAAAAATAAAAAATAACTTGGGAAATGCTCATTTGGAAGGATCTCCTCATAGGCTTTCATTATTGCTTTATGAAAATAAGGATGTTTCATGAAGCGCTGGTTGACAAAAAGGAACTGTTCCCCGTAGGTCTTTTTTGAGAATTCCGGTTTCCCGATAAACCCGGATACTTTTATTATACTCGTTTCTGTATTCAGATTGATAAGGTTCTGAAGGATCTGTTTTCCGAAAACTCCAGCTATCCTTGATTTCAGATTTGTAGCAGGCAGGTTGAAAACCTGGGTATTGTTATGGATAAGCTGAAATTCCACGTCGGGATAGGCAAGCACGGTATGATTGAATTCTGTAATGATATGCCTGAGTTCGGTCTGGTCACCCTTCAGGAATTTTCTTCTGGCAGGTACATTGAAGAAAAGGTTCTTTACCATTATGTTTGTCCCCGGGGGAATACTGTCCTGCTCCTGTGATTCGACCCTGGAGGCACTGATCCTTACATGTGTCCCAAGGTCATTTGAAGCTATCCTGGTCTTTAAGGACACCTCTGCAATGGCAGCGATGGAAGCCAGTGCTTCTCCCCTGAAACCCATTGTACGGATGGCGAACAGGTCATTGGCTTCTGATATCTTGGAAGTGGCATGCCTTTCAAAGCAAAGCCTTGCATCGTTGTCGGTCATTCCCTTCCCGTTATCCACAACCTGGACATAGGTTTTTCCTGCATCTTTTACCCTTACAGTGATAGAACTTGCGCCGGCATCGATAGCATTTTCAATAAGCTCCTTTACAACAGAAGCTGGTCGTTGAATGACCTCTCCCGCGGCAATCTGGTTGGCTACCGAATCTGGTAATAGTTGAATAATGTCGGACATTTACCTGTAAAACAAGATGTAGGCCAGCAAAAATAAAGCAGCAGCAATTACAAACAAGCGTATGTTTGATTCCCTCCCTGCCTTACGTTTATCCTTCGCCGTGTATTGCCTGAATGATCCCCTTGTAATTGCTGAGGATTTCTTTGTGAAAGATATTTCCTGTCCCAGTTCCGCTTTAATTCGTCGCACCCTTTCTTCACGTTCCTCTTTGGCAGGATCCCAATATAATGGTGTATAATTGAAACGATTCGCTGCCTTTACCTTGAAAAATCTTGGTATTCCCATGGTATATTATTTATCTTACAAAGTTACCAAATTTTAAATAAGGGAAGCAAGCAGCTGCAGATAAAGGGGGAAATGTAATTGAAGCTATTAATAATGCAAATCACACAATGTTGATCTTAGCAGGTTTAAACAGGAATATGTACTTTTATGGGAAATAAATTCCCCATGAAGGAGATAATAAAGGCAAATTTGAAGGAGGCAGTTGAGACCCTGGACCATTTTGCAGGTAAAAGTGAAAATCTGGATAAAATTGAAGAAGCAGCCAGGCTTCTTTCCGCTTCTGTAAGCCGGGGTGGAAAGATAATCACCTGTGGAAATGGCGGTTCAATGACCGATGCAATGCATTTCGCACAGGAGTTAAGCGGCCGGTTCAAACACGATCGCCCGGCCCTTCCTGCAATAAGTATTTCTGATCCGAGCCATATTACCTGCACAGCAAATGATTATGGATTCGACCATATTTTCTCAAGGTACATTGAGGGCCTTGGCAATTCCGGTGATGTTTTACTGGCCATAAGTACAAGCGGAAATTCGCCGAATGTAATAAAGGCAGCGGAGGCAGCACTTGAAAAGGGGATGAAAGTACTTGCGCTTACAGGCAAAACAGGCGGATTGCTGGCAAGGCTCGCCGATATTGAAATAAGAATTGAAAAGGCAAAATACAGTGACAGGATCCAGGAAATGCACATCAAAATACTGCATATCCTGGTCGACCTGGTTGAACGGGAGGTGCTGGGCTGAATTTTAAAATTTAATATCTTTAATAACTGCAATAATATGCAAGAAATTCCTGTGA
>CAYSAH010000071.1:0-12322 GCA_964428945.1 uncultured Bacteroidaceae bacterium
GAATCCCTGAAAAAAGAATCTGAAATTACCGGGATCCTTAATGCAATGAACGAATCCTCGCTTGTTGCTGAATTTAACATGGGCGGAAGGTTTACATTCATAAATGCAAAATTTCAGGATCTTTTAGAATCGCCAGGTGATTTGATACTCGGGAAACATCACAATGAATTCGCACAGGTGAATGTTTACTCTGATGAGTATAAACTTTTCTGGGAGGATCTCAAAAATGGGAAGAATATATCCAGGGAAGAACAATTTAAATTGTTTTCCGGAAAGCTGATCTGGTTACAGCAAAGCTTCACGCCTATAAAAAATTCAGAAGGAAAGATCTATAAGATCCTGGATATAGCTATAGACATTACAAACACAAAACACCAGCAGGACGACCTGCTTAAGCAGGCAAGTGAGATCACAAGGAAAAATCTGGAGATGGAGAGCCTGAACGAAGCAGTGAACAGCGCAATCATCAAATGTGAACTCGACAATTACGGAATAATTCTGGATACAAATAACAATTACGAAGTTGTGACCGGCTTGAACAGGAAGGAATTCCTGGGTAGAAACTACCGTATCTTTCTGAAGGAACAGGAAAAGGAACAGTTTGAGAAGATCTGGATGGAGGTGCTCAAGGGAAAAACCTACCAGGGAGCGACAAGACGGACCAAGCCTACCGGAGAAGAAGCATGGTTAATGTCAACTTTTTCTCCTGTACGGGATGAAGAAGGGAAAATTTATAAAATATATTTCCTTGCACTTGATATAACAGAAAAGAAATTAAAATATCAACTCTTAGAGGAGGCAAATAAAGAAATAGAGAGACTTCGTGGAATCAACAATTAGCACAGGAGCATAAATTCTCCAGCTTTTAGAGAATTCAATAATCACCACCTTGAACACATATTCTTTCATTTAAAGACTGTAAATGGGAAACACGGTAATAATAGGAGGATCAGCAGGGAGCTTTAAGATCATATCCGATATTGTTTACAAATTACAACCCGGATTTAATTTCCCGATCCTGATCTGCATGCACAGGAACCGGATGGCAACTGATAATCTTATCGAGGTGCTGGATAAAGGTAAGTCAGTTGAGGTACTGGAAGCGGTTGATTCCCAGTATATACTTCCGGGAAAGGTGTATATAGCACCGGCAAACAGGCACCTTCTGATTTCCCGGGATAATCGTTTTATACTAAGCCTTGATCCGCCGGTAAATTATTCCCGTCCTTCGATTGATATTTCAATGAAATCAGCCGCTAAGCAATTCGGAGAGAAGCTGACAGGAATATTGCTGACAGGTGCAAACGCCGATGGAACCGAAGGTCTGAAGGCAATCAGGGATGCCGGCGGTATATGCATCGTTCAGGATCCTGAAGATGCTGAAATACCATATATGCCACGAGCAGCTGTTGACAGCTTTGTTCCGACACATATCATGAGTGCAAATAAAATCATTAATTTTATTGAAAATTTGCAGCTTTCTTGATGAATTTCAATAAACAGGAATATTTGCTTTCATGGGCAGCACTGCTTGTAATCCTTTTATCAGGCACCTTCCTTGTGCTTGTTCCCTACCTGGACTTACCGACTTTCAAAATCAACTTTATTCTGTCCCTGATTTCCTGGACACTTATTGCAGTCTCCTCCATTTATCTTTTTACGCTTGCCTCACGCTCAAACCTTTTGATATCTCTGACTCAACCTGAACAGGATAAGAAGGAAAAAACTGTCAGCCGGGAAAACCGTCAAAAAGAGAAGCCCGAACAGGAATCTCTCGACATCCAGGCCATATCAAAAAAGATAGTAAGAAGAGTCTCAGCCGGGGATAATCCTGAAGAATGGGGCAGGCAGTTACTCTCCATACTTGTATCAGAAATCGAACTGATGTCGGGTATCTTTTACTATAAAAATGATAAAAACATATTTGAATCCCTTACCACATTTGCTTACCCTCATGCTACATCCCCCTATAGCTTTAAGGAAGGTGAAGGGCTGACAGGGCATGTTGCAAAAAGCAAGCAGGTCACTGTATTCCGCTCCATTCCAGACGAGTATACCGAAGTCTTCTCGGGCCTGGGAAAAGGAAAACCATCCTACCTGGCAGTGGTTCCTTTTGTGAAAGAAAATAAAACCATCGCAGTGCTTGAACTTGCCGGTTTTCGTTTCTCTGGTGATAATCTCGAACAGCTATTTCAGATAATCAGCAGGGAACTGGTCGATAAAGCAGGGGAGAAAAGCCCGGAATCACCTGAACAATCCTCACCTGGCGACAGGCTCGATAATAAAATTACTGCTGGTCAGAAAAATGTATCTGGTGAAGCAAGGAGCGATTAATGATGAATGATTCCGAAAAAAAATACCGCTCCATTTTGACTGAACGAAACATTTGGCTTTATACGCTTTCAGGACTCCTGATCGTTATTTTCGGACTATTGCTTACTTCCATTGACGCCGGGACCGGTTTTTCAATTAAAAAGCTAATTGAAGCTCATCGGCTCAACCCGGTGCTGATCCTTTTTGATGGATTACCGCTCTATATTTATCTTATTCTTTTTGTTGCAGGAAAAAATATGTATAAAGCAATCGATGCTTTCAAAACGGAAATTGAGGAAAGTAACCAGATCCTTCAAAAAAACTCAGAATTTGCAAAAAAAATATCCGAGGGCGACGATCCGATTGTATACCCGGGTATGCTGGATACTGAACTTGGGCAGGCACTGAAACTCATTCAGCTAAATACCAAATCAAACCGAAGAAAGGATTACGAAATTACCTGGATAACTGAAGGCAAAGACATGGTCTCCAGAATATTGCGTGTTTACAATGATATCGATGAACTATCTTACCAAATCCTTTCAAGTCTGAGCAAATATATTGAAGCCATCCAGGGAGCGGTATACCTGTACGATGAGGAAACCGAGCTGATAAAAAATATTGCCTTACTGGCTTATAACCGGAGAAAGCAGATCGATCAGACTTTTAAAATTGGAGAAGGACTGGTTGGCCAGTGCGCCTTTGAGATGGATTATATTCACCGTACGGAGATCCCGGATGACTATGTAAGCATAAGCTCAGGCATTCTCGGGGACCAAAAACCAAAGAGCATCCTGTTGATCCCTCTTATTACGAACGATGAGCTGCAGGGAATCATGGAATTTGCTTTTCTCGAATCGCGGATCCCAAAACTAAGCATCCAGTTTATGCTTGAGCTGGGGGAGATCATCGCGCGAACGATCTTCAACCTGCGGGTAAACGAGAAGACCCGCAAATTGCTGGAAGAATCGAGAAAAATGACAGGAGAGCTGCAGGAGAACGAAAAGGCCCTGCAGGAAAATGCTGAAGAAATGAAATCTACACAGGAGCAGCTTCAAAAAGCGAACCTCCAGTTACAGGGCAAAATAGAGGAGGAAAAGCTTTCGAGGAACAGGCTCCACTGGCTTCTTGAGAACGCCTCCGAGATCATCTCTATTTACGATTCAAGTTACAGGCTGAATTACATCAGCCCATCTGTATTAAATATCCTGGGATACACTCCTGCCGAAATGATGGCAGGAAAAGATTTCGAAAGAATTGATCAAAAAGCTGGAACGGGCATCAGGAAAGCCTTTGAGCAATTGCTGATATCTCCGATGCAAACAATAAGTATTGAGTATTCCTTTGTAAGGAAAGACGGCTCGCGTCTTTTTCTCCTTTCCAACATAAGGAATTTGCTGAACGATCCATCCATCAATGGATTCATTTTTAATACGAGGGACATCACGGAATCAAGGCTCATTGAAAAAGAACAGAGGATGAAGTCCAGGATGCAGTCGCTGTCCGAAAATTCGCTCGACCTTATCTTCAGGATCAGTAACACTGGAGTTGTGCATTACGCGAATCCTGTTGTTGAAGACTATTCAGGCATAGCTCCGGCAAAAATGCTGAATAAACCACTTTCTGATATCCCATTCAGGAAGACCCTGACAGAATTATTGGAAAACGCATTGCACCGCATGCAAAATAATCCCTTAAAGTTCATAATTGAGGAGAGTATCCCTGTATCCTTCGGGGAAAAAGAAGGAGAGCGTATACTGAATATTAATGTTATTCCTGAATTCCAGGACAATGAACTTGAAACAATCCTTTTTGTCGGACACGATATCACCGAAGCCAAGCGTATCGAAAGAGAGATAAAAATTACCAACAGGAAGATCCAGGACAGTATCAATTATGCAGAACGGATACAGAGCTCCATACTGCCGTCGACGAATGCAATAGCTAAGGTATTCCCAAAAAGCTTCATTTATTATAAGCCAAAGGATGTGATATCAGGGGATTTTCCATGGTTCTATGAAACAGAGGATGCATATTTTATTGCTGCTATCGACTGCACAGGTCACGGAGTACCAGGAGCCCTGCTGTCATTTATTGGTTTCTTTCTTTTAAATAATATAACGGCACTCAACCCTGCAAATTCTGCAGGTGAGATTTGTGATAAGCTGAGTCTTGAAGTCAGGAGGACCTTAAAGCAGGATCAAAAAAATCCAGAAACCCGCGATGGCATGGACCTTGCGCTTTGTAAGATATTCAAAAAACAGGACAAACTTGAATTTGTCGGGGCTCACCGGCCCATGTATCTTTTAAGGGAAGGTGAGATCACAATATATAAAGGAGACAGGAAAGCCATAGGCGGGATCTCCAATCCAAGAATACCTGAATCAGATTTTATTAACAATGAAGTAACCCTCCGAAGAGGTGATAAAGTTTTCATATTTTCTGATGGACTTACTGACCAGTTAGGGGGGGCTGACGGAACAAAATATTCACCGGCCCGCATTCGCGAAATACTCCTTGAAAATCCGGGATTTACAATTGACCAGTTTCACGATTTTTTCAGGAAAGATTTCAACAAGTGGCTGTCAGATGAAAAACAGATTGACGATGTATTAATGATCGGAATTGAATTCTGATCAGTCCTCTAAACTATTAGTTGATAACAAATTTATTTATTTGTACTGCAATTATCTTTATATTTATAGTTGATGAAAAACACAAATACCGGGCAAAATGGAAAAAAGTGTTATAACCACCCCGCGTAATAATCCTGTTGATCATGGATAATATAAAAGGATATTTCGGCCTTATAAACGAGCAATACAGCCAACTTCTCGCAAAAGAGATAATTATTGCCTATGACGGAGGTGTCACACACCAGGTAATGAAAGCCTTTACCTCTCTGGTTGAGGAAAAGCTCGAAGCTGAAATGGAAAATGAGACGGTCCGTCGAAGGGTATATCACATTATGGTTGAATGTCTGCAAAATATCAACAGGCACGCAGAAGCCTTATACCCGGACGACAGCGGGGAGCATTATCCCGGCAGGGGAGCACTCATGGTAAGCAAGTCAAAGGGGTATTACAGGGTGATCACAGCAAATGTTATCAGGAAGACGCATGTTGATGAGTTAAGATCATTCCTTGAAAAGATCAATGACCTCTCAGAAGATGAGCTCAATGAATTATATAAACAACAACTGATGGAAGGAAAACTCTCCTCGAAAGGAGGAGCTGGACTTGGATTCATTGATATCAGAAGAAAAACGGCAAATAAGCTGGAATTCGTCTTTATTGATAATAACCAGGATACATCTTTTTTCCTGTTTAATGTAATAATTTCAAGATAAATTTATGGCAGCATTAAGAATTGACCCGACCGATGATACTCCTTCAGTAATTTTTGATAAAGAGAACAATCTGTTTGAGCTTTCCGGCAAATCAATGCCTGAGGATGTTATTGAATTCTACCAGCCGGTTCTGAATTGGCTGAATGCCTATAAGATGGACCCTGCAGACAAGACAAGCTTCAACTTTAAACTGATATATTTTAACACAGCATCTTCAAAGCTTATCCTTGACCTGCTGCTTATCCTTGAAGAAATAAAGGAGGCAGGGCATAGAGTCGAAATCAGGTGGCATTCCCTGGAGAGTGATGAGGATATGCAGGAGGCAGGCAAGGAATACGCAGATATGGTTGAACTCGACTTCGAACACCTAAGCTACAAATTATAATATTGCGCAGTTCTGTTTCGAAATGTGTTTAAAAAATGAGCGAGGAGATCTTACGTGCGTTAATGGAGCTGTTCGCTATCATCATTAAACAGGATGGTGGATTATCAGAACAGGAGCAGGCCTATGTTTGGAGATTCCTTGTGCAACAGATCGGTGTTGAATCAGCCGATGAATATTTTCAACTTTTCATTGAGATAGCAACTACTGAGCAGGAAAAGCCTGAAGACGAAAAGAAAAAGCTTACTTCTGTCCTTGACTCAGTTAAGATCCTTAAAATTGGAAAGAAGATCAGTAAAACACTGAATCAGCGCCAGAAAGTAGTGGTTTTAGTGAGAACCGTTGAATTGATCAATACTGAATATAAACTTACAGAGCAGCGTTTAAATATCGTAAAAACCCTGGCCGATGTTTTCAAGATCGATAATGAGGAGTATCAAAGCATCATAAAATTCGTTAACGGAAACCGAAAGGATGAATTCAATGATAAACAAATATTGCTTATTCATTCTTCAAGGCTGCAGGCAAATGAACAATCCCTGCCTGTTGAAGCACTCGATAAAGAGATCGTGGTTCTCCGCATCCCTTCTGTGGAGCTATATTTTATGCGGTATACGGGAGAGCAGGAGATCCTTCTTAACGGACATCCTATACAGCCGGGAACCATTTATCTTCTTGCAAACGGCAGTAGCATAAGAATGCCGGTCGGTCATCCGGTCTATTACAGTGATATTACTTCCAAATACCTTTCTGAGAGGAGCAGGGAAAAAATCTCACTCAGGGCAAAAAATCTTCAGTATACTTTCCCGGGAAATGTGATCGGTTTACAGAAAATATCGTTCTCAGCCGAACAGGGAAACCTGATCGGGATCATGGGCGCCAGCGGTTCAGGTAAAACGACCCTTTTAAACCTGCTTTCAGGAATTTACAAGCCCTCTTCGGGCTCATTGGAGATCAATGGCATTGACCTGTATAAGAATGACAGACAGTTGAAGGGGGTAATGGGTTATGTTCCCCAGGATGATCTTCTTGTAGAAGAACTTTCTGTGTTTGACAACCTATACTTCAATGCAAAATTCTGTTTCAAAGACCTTTCAGACAAAGAAATTCGTGTGAAGGTCAAGGAAACACTTTCCAACCTGGGGCTTCTTGAGAAGAAGGACCTGAAGGTGGGTTCGCTTATGAATAAGACCATTTCTGGCGGACAGCGTAAGAGACTTAACATTGCCCTTGAACTGATACGGGAACCTGCGATCCTGTACCTTGATGAACCAACCTCAGGACTTTCATCCCGTGACTCGGAAAATGTGATGGACCTTCTTCGTGAACTTACAATCAGGGGGAAACTGATCTTCATCGTGATCCATCAACCATCATCGGAGCTTTACAAAATGTTCGACAGGGTCATCATACTGGACGAAGGAGGATTCCTTGTCTATTATGGAAACCCTGTTGAGGCAGTCATTCATTTCAGACAAATAGACAACCAGGTGAATTCAGGTGTGGGTGAATGTCCGGTTTGTGGTAACGTTAACCCGGAACAGATCTTTAACATCATTGAGGCACGCCAGGTGGATGAATTTGGAAATTATACCTCAAGGCGAAAAATAAGCCCGGCAAAATGGCGTGAATACTTTGAAAAGGGAAAGCAGAAGGAGCAAAAACCGGATACGGAATCCAGCCCCCCCCTGACCCTCAAAATACCTGGATGGACTGGTCAATTTATTAATTATTTTAAGAGGGATCTGAAATCGAAATTAAGCAACAGGCAGTATGTTTCCCTGGTCCTGGGGGTATCTCCTCTCCTGGCTATCATCCTGTCCTATATCATCAGGTATATTGCTGATCCTACCAGCCGAACCTATGTTTTCCGTGAGAATGAGAACATCCCGATTTACATATTCATGGCGATCATAGTAGCCCTTTTCCTCGGTTTGATCATGAGTGCAGAGGAGATCTTCGGTGACAGAAAGATCCTCAAACGGGAAAAATTCCTTCACCTCAGCCGTTCTTCATACCTGATGGCAAAGATCATAAATGTGCTCCTGATGTCGTCCATCCAGACAATAATTTTTGTGCTGATAGCAAACAGTGTGCTGGGCATGACAGAGATGACCTTCTATTACTGGTTTGCATTGTTCTCTGTTGCGGCATGTGCAAATCTTATCGGACTGATCATTTCTTCTGCATTTAATTCGGCAGTCACCATATATATCCTTATTCCGCTGGTAATGATCCCAATGATGGTGCTCTCGGGTGCAATGTTCAGTTTTGAAAAACTGAACCGAAGCATCACAACTGTGAACAAAGTGCCTGTTATAGCCGAACTTATGCCCACCAAGTGGGCTTACGAGGCCCTTATGGTAAGGCAATTCAAGGACAACCGGTTTGAATCGAATTTTTTTGAAATGGAAATGGAGATCAGCCGTACAAATTTTAAATCGGCATATTATATACCGGAACTTGAAAAACGACTTTCTATCCTCAATGACGAATTTTCAAAAAACGAAAGGATCGAAAAGAATCTTGATGAGCTCCTGGTTTTGAAAAATGAGATTTTCCGCGAGCAGGACAGTTTAAGCCTTGCAAAGTTTACAGCTCCTATGTTTGAGCCATCAGCATTTACGGATGAATTTTCTTCAGAAGTAACACTGTTCCTTTCTGAACTGAATAATTTTTACCTGAAAAAGTTCATGCTTGCAAACAGCATCAAGCAGGGTAGGTTAAACCAGATCATGAAAGAAAAAAAGGAAGAATATTACAGTATGCTCAACAAATACCACAATGAAAGCGTTTCGGACCAGGTGAAGAAAATATATGAAAAAAACAAGATCGTTGAATCGGGTCGAAGGCTTTACCAGCAATCGGACCCTGTATTCCTTCTCCCTGAAACTACACGCTCACATTTTTATGCCCCTTTGAAGATCCTTTTCGGGAAATACTTCGACACCTACTGGTTCAATATGGCTTTTATCTGGCTGATCACCATGTTCTTGTATATTGCACTTTATTTTGATTTGCTCCACCGGCTGATCGATGCACCTGTTTTCAGCAGAAAGTTAAAGTTGAAAAAACGATCCTGACTGCCATCTGTGTTATGCAACTAAGGACGCTAAATATCTTTACTCCATTGCTTCCCTGTATCACTGCTGGTTCGCCCAGCATTGTTGCAAACCCCTGCTCCCCATGCTTCAGTCCCTCATATATTCTGAATGTCAATATATCTTAATACGCTTGTTCTTTAGGTTAAGAAAAAATCCCTAAATTTGAACTAAACATTCAATTCATATGAAAATAAAATCATTTACACTTCTCTTGCTTATAGTGGTCCTTGCATCTTGCGGGAACCGTACCAGGGAAAATCTGGCCGTGGACTTCCAGGAGCCCGATCTCGACGAGATGGTCGTATCTCAGGAAGCCATGGACGAAGTGATCGAGAACATCGCCTCCCCTATTGAAGTAGCATCATTGCTGAATGACCTAAACATTCCCTTTTCCATTTCCTACCTGTCGAATCCGGACAAGATGTCAAGTTATTCAACCAGCTTCGAGATGGCTTATAACCTGGGTGCTTTAAGTTCTGACCTTGGGTACCTGAATATGTACAACAAGACCGGCACAGCGATCAACTACCTGAGCACGATCAACAAACTGACGGAATCCCTGGAAGTTGGACAGTTTTTCGATTTTGTAAAGATGAAGCGCCTGGCAAGCAGTGAGAATAACCTGGATTCATTGCTATTCACATCCATGAATAGTTTTAACAGGATGGATGACTACCTAAGGCAAACCGACAGGAGCAATCTCAGCACATTGATGGTGGCCGGGGTATGGATCGAGGGTCTGTATCTCGCTACCCAGGTATACGATAAGTCAAAGGTTGCAGAGATCCGAAATGTCATAGGAGAGCAGAAGCTGATTCTGAATGATCTCCTGATCATAATGAACAAGTACAAATCTGATGAAGGATTTGGAGACCTGATCATGGATTATATGAGGATCAAGAAGGAGTTCGATGATGTAAAGATCACCTATGAGATCGGGGAACCGGAGACCGTTGAGATTGACGGAATGTTAATGGTGGTGCAGGATGAGACCAGTACCATAGAGATGTCAGATAAAACTCTCTCAAGTATTATTGGTGTAACCAGGGAGATTCGTAACAAACACCTAAACATCTAAAGACATGAGAGCCCTATATAAGCTATCAGCCATTTTGCTGTTCCTTACGGTTACAGCCTTTATACCACAAGACACCCCTGATGAGATCATGGATTGTGCCGCTAAGGCAGGACCCTCTGCAGTGTACCTGAAAGACTTCCAGGTGAATCTTCCCGCCGCTGTCGCAGGTGAGAAACCCCCAATGTATCAGCAGGCGATCGTTCTTCGTGGCAATAACCTTTATCGTTTTAATATATGCAACACAAAGGGAGAGTCTGTGATCAGGATCTACGACAGCAGCCGGATGATGCTCACAACCTACGACGCTGCAACGCAGAAAGATTTCAACCCGATACAGTTCCTCTGCAAAAAAACAGGTCCCTATAACATCGTTATAACAACGAAGGATGGAAAAGCCGGGGAAGCTATCGCTATCATGAGTCATATCCAGATCAGCGAAAGCAGGAGATAGGGAATAGTGAACAAGGAATATTGAACAGGAAATGTTGAAGGAGCAAGAGACTTTGATGCTCCGGGTGCTTCAGGATTTTCAGGCACTTTAGGCACCCCAGGCACTCCACCATTTATTATCCACGCTTTTTAATCTGGTAGAAGAGAAAACGAATTTTTCGATTAACTCCCTTTCTGAGGGCCAGCAAATAGCTTATCTGGACAAGAAAATGGCGGAACCTTACCCTATCAATGCCCCGGATCTGGTTCTTTTTCCTCCGGTGTTTTAAATATCCTTCGTAAACCAGTTCACCGGGACCATTTACAATAATTTCATTCCATCTTAGCATTGTTGTCAACCTGTACTTTTCCAGCAAATCATCATATTCCGAAGGGATCCTGACATGCCTGAAGTATTTTGAAACCATCCTCAGGGACAGGGCCAGTATTTTTTCAAGCCCGCTTTGTTTTGCCAGGAGCAACACTTCCTGGTGCTTCATTTTTATTTCGTCAAGGAAAGCAGCAAGATCCCCCAGCCAGCATAGCCTGAAAAACATATGTTTGGCACCATGCAGACATAAATACAGGAAATTTTCTTCGTTCCCAAGAGTAAGAAAATCACTGCCATTTATTGAAAAAATCTTTGTCCCCTTCAGGATCAATGCTGCTTCATTTTTACCCAGCAATTGTTCGATATGAATGCCGAAATGGACCTCCAGGTGGATGTTCCTTCCTGAATGATAGAGAACAATATCGTTGTTGTATTTTCCATGTTCTTCCCAGTCGATAAGGCCCGTACCCTTTTCAGGTATCTGAAGGGTATAGCCATTTGCCTGAAGAAGATCTGCAAAAATTAAAAGATCAACTTGGCTAACAATGATGTCCAGGTCAGTATAATACCGGCTGTGAAAAGTTCCATAAAGCTGCCAGGCCAGCAAGGGCCCTTTAACGCAAATAATATCGAGTTGATGATCCTTGGCCAATTTACGAATTACCTGCAGTTCCTGGAAGAGCAACATAGACCTGGCTGCCCATTCAACAAGATGTGCTTTCAATTTCGCTTTTCCTTCACCAGAAAGTTCTTGAAGTAAGGCTTCTCCAAGAGGGAGCAGCTTGTGTCGTTGCAAAAGTTTTATGAATACATCAGGGTCGAATCCGGCTGGAAGAGAAATTTCTTCCCCTTTCAGGATCTGAAATAACAATTTTTGCTCCGGCGTAGCACTTTTCATGGTCACTAAGATAAAAAGAAAGGATAGATAAACTACACGGAGCAGTTAACAGTCGGAAGTCAGAAGTCAGAAGTCAGAAGTCGGAAACCGGAAACCGGAAGTTCTCATTTGGCGGTCAGATCATGCCTCAATAAGCTTGACCTTGATCACTTTTCTAATTCCTGATGCCTTGCGCCTTGCGCCTCAAGCCTTGTGCCTTGTGCTCTGTGCCTTTTCCTCCAACTAAATCCTGATCCCCGACCTGTACTCCCCTTCCCTTTCCATTTCCTGGAGAAGTAGTATTTGCAGGGAGTTGATGAAGGCGACCGGGTTAACGGGGGTTTTTGTGGAGGCGGTCCGATCTTTTAAACGTATCTGCCATTCAAGCATTTTATTATAATCCAGATAATGGTATTTGTTATTTTTAGTACTGTTAAGTCTGGATCTGGTATAAATCTA
>CAYSAH010000072.1:0-12096 GCA_964428945.1 uncultured Bacteroidaceae bacterium
ATTACCATTGTCCCAGGGCCTTACTATGCTTAATTGTTCGCGTTGTTCCTGGGTCCTTTTAAATTGTCCGAAAGAATGATCCTGGTCCCAGGGGATGAAAACAAACTTATTTGATTTTGGATCCAGGTAGAGGTAAAAGTTTTGGCCGGGACCAATAAGACCATCCAGGTCACATATCAATACTGTTACAGCAAGAAACCGGGCGAGTTCATCCAGGTCAATGAATGTACCGATCTGTTCGGAAAATTCTTTATCTGTTGAAGATGTAACCAGCCTGCAAAGATTAATAAGTCTCCATTTTTCAGGATCAGAAACTGAAGTTTTTGGATCATAGATCTGCTTGTAAGCGTCCCAATTATCACCAAGATCCTTAAACAGAAAAGGAGTTACCGGTTTAAAAATTGCCCCGCTCTTTACTTCAAATCTTTCTCCAATGAATTTTTTGTCCACATTCTCAACTATTGAATAGAGTCCGGCATATTTTTGGTCGAATTGGCCGTTAACTGATAAATTAAGGCGTGCGTAGGAGGTTCGCGGAGCAGGAACACCTGCATCGCGGAAGAGTTTATAAGCCAGCACTTCATTCATATAACTTGGATCTGTGATGCAGTTATGCAGATTGATCTTAACAACACCTGCAAGGTTACGGCCTGGAAAATCATCATTCAGATCGATTTTATAGGAAAGTTTACCTAATTCCTGGGCATTGAGGAAGGTTCCGTTTCCCTTGTTCCGAATGGTTGCTGCAACATATGACTGTCCTTCAAAATTCATATTTGCATGCGAATCGGGAAATTCAACCCCCAGCATGGTTGCAATTCCATTTCTTTCTCCATCCGAACCTGAAAGAAGTAGTTTTCCCCCGTTTACATTGTTTACAACCCCGGCTATTCCAATGTCGATCATTTCCGGGCTAAGGCGGTGATAGCCTTCACCGTCCCATAATTTAAACCATTTTCTGCCCAGTGCCTGAAATTCCTGTTCCGAAAGCTGCCTGTCACCATCCGAATCGCCCTCATTGATAAAGCCAGGTGCAAAAAAACCACCGGGTCCAAGCCCTCCGCTAAGTTGCGGGCTTATGGCTTCCCATTCTGCTGAAGTAAACCCGAGGTGCACATTCCATACATGAGCGTAATTAAACAAATCTTCAGCACTTGAAGATGCAGATAAACTACCTGGATCATTCTCAGGTGATCTTGAAAAGGACAAAGTGCCCAGGGCAAAGATGAATAATGATGCAAATACTTTCATACGGGATTCTTATTTAGAATAAGTTTAGATAGTAAACAAAGATTATTGCAGATAGTTTAGGTGAGGCAGTGCTTTCGCCAGATGATAATTCCACGAAGGGGCGAAAGTAAAAGCAATCCCTGGCTGGCAGATTGAAAGTTTCAATAAACCAATGAAGGACCGTATCCGGATGAAATTTACTTATGTCAGATAAACGGTAACCTTAAGAACCATAATATTGGTCAAATTTCACCCGCATAAAATTGCTCATGCAACCTTAAATTCAGTTTATTGGTTAATTTTAAAACCCAATTCAGTTTACAAATGCTTTATAAAGTTTACATATTGTATTCCCCCTCGCATAAAAAGCTGTTTGCAGGGATGACCACAAGTCTTACCGACAAGATGTTATGGCATAACAGTGAGGAGCCGGTGGACTGGACTTCTGAATACAGGCCCTGGACACTTATTCATATGGAGCTTTTTAATGATGAGACAGAGGCATATCTCAGGGAATCATACTTTGAAAGTGAAAGTGGTCAGAACTACATTAAAACCGATATTCTGCCGCTGTATAAGTTTTAGATTCTGCAAATCCTGGCCAGGGGGTCTGCTTTCTTCCATATTTTCTCAGTATGTTCCCATAATTTTCTTCCCTCTTCGGGAATATAGACTTTGGGATCCATTTCTTTCACATTGAACATATGAAGGTATGAAGCGGTCTTCAGCTCATAATCTGGCGATATTGACATGTAAACCACTGCCTTTGCTGCCTTTTCCGGTGATTGAAAAGTGATACTGAAAATGGCACGTAAGATTACCCTGACCAGCCAGGGGGCGCTTCGTATAATATTTGTATTCACAGGTCCGGGACAAATAATATTCATTGATACGTCAATTGACTCATTATTTAATCTCCGGGAAAATTCAACTGCCATGGTATTTAAAACCAGCTTGTAATAACTGTAATTGTTCATTCCTTTCTTGAGGCCGTATTTGAAGTATACTCCAAATTCCTCATGGTCAATTGCAGATGAACCCTGGTGTGAATCGGATGAGATAAAGATCACCCGCGATACAGGATCTCCCTTTTTGCGGTTCCCCTTGCAATTCATGTTTGGTAAGGTGCCATTCAGAACCATTAGGTTGAGCAACATGAAGTTTGCCAGGTAATTTACAAGAAAGATCTCGTCCAGGCCTGAATTGGTAAGCGTTGCTTTTGGGTTTGCCACACCGGCATTCAGGATAAGCAGATCAGCTTTGATCCCGTCTTTTTCAAGCTGAGCGGTAAAATGATGGATGGAATCAATGTCGCTCAGATCCAGCCTTCTCATGCTTACATTTTTTGAACCAGAAAGTTCCATTACTTTTTCCCCGGCCCCGGGGATCTGGCTCCTGCAGGCCATTATAATATTTCCTCCCCGCTTTGCCAGGTCAACTGCCAGTGCAAATCCCAATCCTGAATTCGCCCCTGTTATAATGCAGGTTTTTCCGTCGATCCGGTCCTTGTCAGTTAATCTTGTTGAGAGTTTTTGCTTCCTGAAAATATCCAGGATACCTGTAAGTGTTGCAATTACCGGGTTGTCAAATCTTCCGTGCGACATAGCCTTGCTAATATTAATGCTGTTAAGATAAATCAAAATATAATAATAATGTGCTAGGTAGTATAGCTATACGTCCATACACTAATCGGTTCATCTCCTGAACAAATTTTCTATACAGTTGCGCCATCACCCCGATACAAGGTCTAATCCCGGTTCTTAGCTCTTACCGCAGCCATGGTTCGACTTCGCCTGCTTCCCAGGCTCAATCACTAAGCAGGATTGCAGTATCACATAGCTGACTGTCAAGTATGCTGAGGCCTCAGCACAGGCATGACTGCCGCCACCTAAACCGCTTCTTCCAATCCTCAACTCTCAACTAACTTTATTATCTTTGTCCTTCATTCTTTAATACAGATGGCGAAAAGCATAGATAAAAAGAGAGGATTTCTGAGGAAGCTCTTATATAAGTACCGCCTTGTTATACTCAGGGAAGACTCCTTTGAGGAGGTAGGATTTATTAAGCTTTCCAGGTTCAATATTCTTGCCATCGTGGGGGTATTTACTGTTTTGTTTATTTCACTGGTATATATTACCATAGCCTATACTTCAGTACGGGAATTGATCCCCGGATATCCTGATGCTATCATGAGTCAGAATATAAGGCAAAATGCGATGAAACTTGATTCACTGCAGCGTGAGCTTGCCATACGCGATCAGTATTTCATGAATATTAACAGGATCGTAAATGGAGACCGTCCTGAGGATTTCCTTAATGACACTACCACCGGTATTGGGACCAATGAAATAGTATTTTTCCGTTCAGAGAATGATTCTATACTGAGGCAGCAGGTAGAGGCTGAAGAACAATTCAGGCTTAGTCTTACAGAACAGCCTTCCAACAGCAAGGAACTTTACGATATTCATTTTTTCACTCCTGTGCAGGGAATTGTCACGAATGCCTTTAATCCGCTTGAAAATCATTTTGGTATCGACCTTGTGGCAGGACCGGATGAGGTTGTAAAAGCAACCCTCGACGGTACTGTAACAATGGCGACATGGACTCTGGAAACCGGGTACGTCATCCAGTTACAGCATGATAATAATATGATGTCGGTTTACAAGCACAATGCAGAGTTGTTTAAAACGGTTGGGTCAAAAGTAAAGGCAGGAGACGTTATTGCTGCTATAGGAAATTCAGGTGAACTTACAACCGGCCCTCACCTTCATTTTGAACTTTGGCATAACGGCGTTCCACTCAATCCGGCTGATTACATTGTTTTTTAATTGATGAAGCGCGGTATAGCCATACTCGGATCTACGGGATCAATAGGAACCCAGGCACTTGATGTTATCCGGAGCAATCCGGATCTTTTTGAAGTTGAGGTGCTCACTGCGAACAATAATGTGGATCTGCTTATCAGGCAGGCCTTTGAGTTCGTTCCAAATGCCATTGTTATCACCAACGAAAGTCACTATGAAAAGCTTACCAGGGAGTTGTCGCGCCTTCCGGTAAAAATATACTGTGGTACTGAAGCAATGGAGCAGGTGGTTGCCATGGAGTCGGTCCATATGGTACTTACGGCAATGGTAGGATTTGCAGGACTGAAACCCACCATTGCAGCCATAAGTGCTGGAAAGAGCATTGCTTTGGCCAATAAGGAGACAATGGTTGTTGCGGGTAAACTCATAATGGACCTGGCTTTTCAGCAGAAAGTCCCCGTCATCCCTGTTGATTCAGAGCACTCAGCTATTTTCCAGTGTTTGGTGGGGGAGCAAGGAAACGTCATCGAAAAGGTTATTCTCACAGCCTCAGGAGGTCCTTTCCTGAACATGAATGAAAATGAGATCAGGAAGGCAAGTCCCGCACAGGCCCTTAATCATCCTAAATGGTGCATGGGACCAAAGATCAGCATTGATTCTGCTTCGATGATGAACAAAGGCCTTGAAGTTATAGAGGCCAGGTGGTTATTTGATCTTAAGCCCGGACAGATCGAAGTGGTTATTCATCCTCAATCTATTGTACATTCACTTGTCCAGTTCACCGATGGATCAATGAAAGCCCAGATGGGACTGCCTGATATGCGTTTACCTATTCAATATGCACTTGCTTTCCCAGCAAGACTGGATTCGGATTTTCCCAGGTTCAGCTTTAAAGATCATCCAATTCTGGAATTCAGGACTCCTGATTTCAAAATTTTTCGTAACCTTGCACTCTCTTTTGATGCACTTGAAAAAGGGGGCAACTGGCCATGCATAATGAATGCAGCAAACGAAGTTGCAGTTGATGCATTCCTGAAAGAGAAGATCGGATTCCTTGAGATCCCCGATATTATTGAGAAAACGCTTGAGAGATCAGGTTTTATAAAAAATCCCGGCCTTGATGACCTTGTTGGTTCTGACAGGTTGGCACGAGAATTATCTGAACAGTTAATTTAATATATATGGTATTTTTAGTCAAATTGGGTCAGTTTCTGTTGAGTTTGTCGATCCTGATCGTATTGCACGAATTGGGACATTTTATACTTGCAAGGGCATTTAAGACCAGGGTTGAGAAATTTTATCTTTTCTTCGATATCAAGTTTTCCCTGTTTAAAAAGAAAATTGGAGAGACTGAATACGGGATTGGATGGCTGCCGCTTGGTGGCTATGTGAAGATCAGCGGTATGATCGATGAATCAATGGACAGGGAGCAAATGGCCAAGCCGCCGCAACCACACGAATTCCGTTCAAAAAAGGCGTGGCAGCGCTTATTGATAATGCTGGGAGGGGTGATGGTGAACTTCCTGTTGGCCATGGTGATCTATGTTATGGTTTTCTATACCTGGGGAGAAAAATATGTGCCCAACCAGAACCTTCAATATGGAGTAATGGTCGACAGCCTGGCAATGGAAATTGGTTTTCGGAATGGCGACAAGGTTTTAATGCTTGATGATGAAGCGGTGGAAAGATGGGAAAATATTCCCGGGGATATCTGGCTTAATGAGGTACATGAGATAACAGTTGATCGTGACGGAAAGCTGGAAAAGCTTACGGTAGATGACAGTATTCTGCCCCTCTTATCGAAAAACAGTATGATGATCATCCCAAGGATACCTTTTGTAATAAGTGACCTTGCACTTGATCAGCCTGCATTTAAAGCAGGGTTAAAGCCCGGGGATCTTGTCACGGGGCTGAATGGAGATACGATTCGTTTCTGGGACGAGTTCAAGACAGCAATGGCTGGAAAGATAAACGAAGGTATTATTGTAACTGTAAAGAGAGGAGATGAGTTAATGGATTTTCCCATGACCACGACACAGAGCGGGTTGATCGGGATCGGACCCAGGATGGACACTGCATTTCTTTTCCATGTATATGATGAAATAGAAATGAGGTACAATTTCTTTCAGTCGATCCCTGCAGGATTGAAAAAGGGATCAGAAACAACAAAGAAGTATCTTAAAAGTCTGGAAAAGCTTTTCAAGCCGAAGAAATACAAGGCACATGAATCCTTGGGAGGGTTCATAACGATTGGAAGTATATTCCCTTCAGAATGGAACTGGCAGAGTTTCTGGAACCTTACTGCATTTCTGTCTATAATGCTGGCAATTATGAATATTCTTCCCATTCCGGCATTGGATGGAGGACATGTAATGTTCCTTCTTTTCGAGATGATCAGCGGGAGAAAGCCGGGAGATAAATTTATGGAGTATGCACAGATAGTGGGGATGGTATTGCTGCTCGCGTTGCTCTTATACGCCAATTTGAATGATGTAATAGGCTTGTTCAATAAATAATTCTTCCAGTGAAATGTTTATGCAATCACATTTTCAAGGTTCAAATAATTAACTAATTTTGTACTGCACTAAAATAATATAATTATGGAAGCTTTTGTGTTACTCGGTATGGTTGGGCCATGGCAGATCGTTCTGCTGATTGCTGTTGTACTGCTTTTGTTCGGTGGAAAAAAGATACCTGAATTGATGCGCGGGATCGGACAGGGGATGAAAGAGTTTAAAAATGCAACAAAGGACGGAAGTGCCAAGGACGAGAATGACTCTGGAAAGAAGCTGGGCAAAGGCGATGCCTGATGTATAAATTTCTTTTTACATAAAACCTGTTTCATTGAAACAGGTTTTTTTGTATACTTATGTTATGTATTAAGCGTTATAAAGTTAGAACGATTCAAAAACTGCTATGAAATATAATTTAGTATTATTTACAGCAATTCTGTTTATCCTGGCATCCTGCGACTCAACAGTTCAGACTGGTACGGTAAACGGACGTGTTCTTCCAAATATTACAGGCGGTGCAGGTGAAGTACTTGTGGTAGTAGATAAATATATCTGGGAAGGACCTACAGGTGAGCTTTTAATGGATATTCTTGAAATGGAATTTCCCGGTCTGCCTCAAAGTGAGCCGCTTTTCGACCTTACCCAGATCACCTCTTCCTCCTTTGATAATATGTTCAGGTTCCATAGATCGGTTGTTCTTGTAACACTTAAGGAAACAGCTGAAGAGCCGTCCATTAAGTTCAGTAAAAATATCTGGGCAAGACCGCAGATCGTTGTTCAGCTTGAAGCAAAGAGCAATAAAGAGCTCTATGACCTGGTGGAAAAGAACAGGGACCGTATTCAGAATTTCCTGGTACAGTATGACAGGCAGAGGTTAACTGAAAATTATAATTCCTCAAAAGATCTGGAAATACAGAAGATGATGGCGGAAAAGCACCATATCCGTTTAGGTATTCCACGTGGATATAATATCGATTTTTTCACAGACGAATTCAGCTCCGTATCAATTGAAACCCCTGATTATTCGCAGGTGTTGCAGGTATACGAATATCCAGCAGGCAGTGCAGAAGACCTTCAATCCAATAAATTACTTGAGCAGAGAAATGCTTTTACAAAGAAATATGTAAAGGGGCCAGGTGAGGATTCTTATATGACCACTTCATCTGTTTATCCTCCTATTGTTTATGATGTCCATCGTGGCGACATGAAAATTGTTGAAATCCGGGGACTCTGGGATCTTGAAGGAGGGTATATGGGCGGACCCTTTATCAGTCATTCAGTATTCGATGCAAAAAGGGGTCGGATCGTAACAGTTGAAGGATATGTGTATTATCCAAACCAAAAAAAGAGAACAAAGATCAGGCAGCTCGAAGCTATAATTTATTCACTTGAAATAATATGAAGAGGCAGGTGATCAGGAAAAATATTTGTTAACCACAGCAAGCAGAATTTTTCTTGTGTAGGGTTTCATAATATAGTCGTTGAAACACCCTGCATATAATCCATCCTGAATATCGCCCTCAAAAGTAAAGGCAGATTGTCCTATCACCGGAATTTCAGGTTTTATCTTCCTGATCTCTGTTGTTGCTTCATATCCGTCCATGCCTGGCATCAGGATATCCATGATTACTATGTCAATGGATGGATTATTCCGAAATATTTCAACTGCTTCCAGTCCATCCCTCGCCCTAAGTATTTTGATATTGGTTGAAGACAGTAATTCCTTTAAATAAAGATAGTTTGATTCAATATCTTCAGCTATTAAAATCTCTTTACCGGACCAATCCATTGAGGAAGCTTTAATAATCTCAGGGTTTCCTGCAATTGATTTCTTTGTCCTGTTTTTTCCAAGTGGGTAATTAAAGAAAAACCTTGAACCATTTCCTTTAGTTGATTCAACCCATATGCTTCCTCCAAAAAGATCGACCAATTCCTTGCAAATGGTTAATCCTAACCCGGCACCTTTATAAATATTTTCCTCTTTATCTATTGCTTTAACAAATCGATCAAATATTATATTCTTCTTCGAATTTTCAATTCCGGATCCGGAATCTTTAACGAAAAACAGCAAAGCTTCTTCTTTGGTTTCACTTGCTTCCTCATCAAGAAAGTAATAACCGAATTCAATCCTCCCCTGTTCAGTAAATTTGACAGCATTTTCAAGCAGATTTGAAAGAACTTCTGTAAGGCGTATCGGGTCGCCAGAAATTATAAAGTCTTCACCGGTATTACCGGGAATAAAATTTAGATCAATATGAGCCTTGTGTCGCGATATCAATTCATCTTTAAACCTGCTTTCAATATCCCTGAGTCTTGTATTAAGATTGAATTCCCTTGTATTTAAGGTGAGCTGCCCCGAATCTAACCTTGAAATGGTTATGATCTTTTCAATGAGAAGCAAAAGATCATGACTGCCATGTATGACCTGGTTGAGATAAAGGAGTTTCTTTTCGTCAGGAAGATTTTCCATTTTTAACAGGTCTGCAAATCCAACAATGCTGTTGATCGGGGTCCTGATCTCATGCGACATGTTTGCAAGAAATGCAGTTTTCAAACGTTCGGAATTTTCCGCTTCGTTCTTAGCCTTCTCTAATTCAAGTTCTTTCTTTTTTTCTTCAGTAATATCGGTAATTGAAATAACTACAATCTTAAGTTCTTTGAGCAGAAAACCAGCCAACAAACCAGTTCTTATATCTCCATTTTTAGCCTTAAAACGTATCTCCAGCCTGCCTGGCAACTCATCTGGATTTGCTTTTAAGAGTTGCAGATACCTTGATAACTCCTCAACCTGGTCTTCGACCACGAAATTCTTCCAGGCTAATATCCCTTCAATATCCTTCTTGCTATAACCTGTATAATACTCGGTTCTGTTGTTTACCAATAGAATTTTTCCTGTTATATCAAGAAAGAGGGTGGCCGCCTCTGATCTGTCAAAAACAGTTTGAAGTATTCCTAAATCCTGGTAGAGTGTGTTATTATCTAACATAATCTTGGATATAATGATATAGATATATCCAAATATAGGGAATATTGGAAAGTTGCAAGCCTGTTATTTATTAAGTAAAATATTCCTGATCAGGATTTTTGCTGATAGAAGAGATTTGGTTTTTCAAATTCGAATAAGGTGGGATAATCTTCGTCAAAACGCTTTAATACCTGCCTTAGTATTGTTTCGCGCATGAATTTCGATTTGTTTTTGATCTTGTATTTCTGACAATATAGGTCAATTGCCTCTTTTTCCCTTTGATTGAACAATAAACTGGTCCGGCTGCTCCTTAGCAGCTTCTCGTCGCGTTTTCCTTTGTTATCAGCCATACTTTTTAAGAAGTTTTGCTAAAAGTACAGATACTTTAATGCTTTCCAACTATTTACTTCGCCAAAGAATTAACAAAATTCTAACAATATATTTGTAAATATGAATAAGAGTAAAGTAAGCTACAATAAAAAATGTAAATAGCATTAAAAGAAGTACATATAAAAATAGTATAGTTTATAAAATGTATGTAAATGTCCTTATTAAGGAAAATGGAATACTGAAAGTATATGGATAAAAAAGTGAACTAGTATTTTGAGGTGATTGACTTAAACATTTTGCAATGGCTCCCCTAAACGAAATGATGGAATGATGGAAAGCTGGAATGATGGAAAGCTGGAATAGTGGAATGTTGGAAAGCTGGAAGGATGGAATATTGGAAAGATGGTATGATGAATTATTGGAATGTATATTGATAGGCAATAAGATACAGATATCTAATCCTGAGGCTTTTCCCTGAAGATATCTATGATCTCCCCGGGTCGTATAACGCCTGACAGGATTGAGAACAAAGCGCAGATAATCGTAAAAGCTATTATACCCGGAACCCAGTCCATCGAGCGTTGGATGATCCAGCCGGAGAGAATGATTGCCGATCCAAAAATCAAAAGGCGTATAAAGAAGGATATCCTGTATTCAAATTTGATGATCCTTTGGGCCAGGATAATCTGGCTGAGCGCATAAAATCCCTGGGAAATAATACTGGCGATTGCAGCACCGAAGGCTTTGTATCCGGGGATCAGCAGGATATTCAATCCTACATTCAGCACAACTGTTATGCCTGCAAGTAGATTAAGCTGTTTCAGGTTACCATTAGCAGTAAGAAGCGTTCCATAGATATAACTTATTGATATGAACACGAATCCTCCCATCAGCAGGCTGAAAATCTTTGGTGAGCTGGGCTCAATATCATGGTACATAAGTGCAATAATATTTTCTTTAAAAAAGAGTCCCAAAATTGCAACCGAGAGTGAAACTGCGATCAGAAGGGAGGACGAAATCTTTATCAGTCCGTCGGTTTTTTCACCTGTCTTTATCATTTTGCTGAACATAGGCAATAACAACCCCGCAAACAGCACAGCAAACTGGGACAAGGCATCAAGGACCCGGAAGGACTGGGCGTATATTCCGGCCTGCTCCTTGCCATCAGGAAGCATACGTTCAATCATTACTGAATCGGCCCTGTTAAAAAATGACATCAGCAATATCAATATTGCAAAAGGATAACTTTGCCTCAGAATGGCAGTATAATCTTTCCTTCTGAAAGAAAACCTGATCTTACCTGAATGGTAAAGAAGGATTCCCAACACTGTTAAAAGTGTAAGCGTATAGGATAAGGTCTGTGAATACACAAACCATTCAAATTTATAAGGGTGCTTGCTTATGCTTGTCCAAAGAAGGATGCCGTTCATAATGATCATAAGGGAACGGTCAAGGACCGAAAGGAGACTGTCTGTCCTGAATAGCTGAATCCCACTGATATTTGATCGGAAATATAAAATAAAAGAGGAAAGGAACTGGTTAAAAACAAGTATTACCAGTAGTTTGAATTGAATTGATGAATACCCAATAATCAGACCAGCACCAAAAACTACTATGGCGTACAGGATACTCAGTAGGAATTTAACAGGAACTATACTCGCAAGGTTCGGGTTTAGAAGCGTGTGGTCCCTGGAAATTGCCCTGTTATTATAATTTGTGATTCCTGCATCGAGGAGGATATTAAGGATGAATGCAAAGTTAAAGAGGGAAAAATAAAATCCGTACATTTCCTCCCCAACACGGTTCTGCACAGCAACCTCGATCCCAAAAAACCAGAAGGGTTTTATCAGAATGTTCAGAATTACAAGCAGCAGCAGGTTAGAAAGAAATTTTTTTTTCAAAGTGGAATATATTTAAGATATGCTCCAGGCAGCTGGTCAAATTTATTTTTTATTTCAACACAAATGTAATAAGTTCGCGCCATATTTTCCCTGAGAATCTTATAAGTAGCTGATGAAGATAGCGGTGAATACCCGCCTTTTGTTGCCTGGTAAACTTGATGGAATCGGATGGTTTACCTATGAAACCCTGAGCAGGATTGTTAAAAGCCATCCGGAGCATACCTTTTATTTTATATTTGACAGGCCCTACTCAAAGGATGTAATTTTTTCTGATAATATTGTGCCTATCGTAATGGTGCCTCCGACGCGTCATCCCTTTCTTTGGTATTTTTGGTTTGAGTTTAAGATACACT
>CAYSAH010000073.1:0-11908 GCA_964428945.1 uncultured Bacteroidaceae bacterium
TGGGATATATGACCTGTCGGAAAAGATCGGGGTATCCCCCTGGTATTATTGGGCTGATGTCCCGGCTGAGAAGCATGAAGAACTGTACATACTGCCCGGGAATCACACCATGGGTGAGCCAAAGGTCAGGTACCGGGGAATCTTTATCAATGACGAAGCCCCGGCGCTTGCAGGCTGGGCCACCGAGACCTTCGGGGGTTTTAACCACCAGTTCTACGAGCATGTCTTCGAACTGATCCTTCGGCAGAAAGGCAACTTCCTTTGGCCAGCCATGTGGGGAAGGGCCTTTTACGATGATGATTCATTAAATGCCGTTATGGCGAATGTTTATGGAGTGGTCATTGGT
Organism: uncultured Bacteroidaceae bacterium; assembly: GCA_964428945.1. Taxonomy (GTDB): domain Bacteria; phylum Bacteroidota; class Bacteroidia; order Bacteroidales; genus M55B112. The sequence continues at coordinate 347 of CAYSAH010000073.1, forward strand.
ACCTCGCACCACGAGCCGCTGATGCGGGCACATGACGAATGGAGGCGCTACGGGGATGGGCCATGGAACTATGAGAAGAATCCTGAAAAACTCAGAGAATTCTGGAAGAAAGGCATTAAACGCATGGGAGAGAACGAGTCGGTAATCACAGTGGGAATGCGTGGCGACGGGGATGAACCAATGACGCAAGGCACTGCCATTGCCCTGCTTGAAAAGATCGTCAGTGACCAGCGCGAGATCATCGAAGAGCTTACAGGAAGGCCAGCCAGTGAGCTGCCACAGTCCTGGGCGCTGTACAAGGAAGTGCAGGACTACTATGATAAAGGGATGCGGGTGCCTGAAGATGTCACATTGCTGCTTTGCGACGATAACTGGGGGAATATCCGGAAGCTTCCGAAGCAGGAGGACCGGGACCGTCAAGGTGGATTTGGGATCTATTACCATTTCGACTACGTGGGTGGACCAAGGAATTATAAATGGTTAAATACAAACCAGATTGAGCGCACCTGGGAGCAAATGCATCTTGCATACGAATATGGTGCCGACAGGTTATGGCTGGTAAACGTTGGCGATATCAAACCTATGGAGCTGCCAATACAGTTCTTTCTCGATTTTGCATGGGACCCGGAAGCTATAAAAGCAGCTGATCTGCCTGTTTATTACACGGACTGGGCTACCATTCAGTTTGGAAAGAAATATGCAGAAGAGATTGGCGATATCCTTGCAAAATATACAAAATACAATTCACGACGGAAACCTGAAATGCTCTCCCCTGAAACTTACAGCCTGCAAAACTACAGGGAGGCCCTTACCATTTTAAGGGAGTACAATGAATTAAAAGATAAGGCGGAAGCAATCTATGAGAAGATAGCAGTTGATTACCGGGATGCTTATTTTCAGCTGGTCCTTTACCCTGTCCAGGCATGTGCTAATCTGAACGAGTTATATGTATCTGCAGCACTGAACAGGCAATATGCTGAACAGGGGAGGGCCACGACAACTGCTATGGCAGAAAAAGTAGAGGAACTTTTTGCAAGGGACGCTGAACTCACCAGGCAGTACCATGAGGACCTCGCCGGGGGTAAATGGAAGCATATGATGTCACAAACACACATAGGCTACACATACTGGCAGGAACCGGGTCAGAACAATATGCCCGATAACATGAAAATTACATTTCCCGATGAATCAGCTATGGGAATACAGGCTGAGGGGGACATGTTTAATGAAGCAGGCAGGCAGTCCATCCTTCCTGAATTTGACAGGTACAACATGCAATCGTACAGGCTGGAGATATATAACAGGGGCAAGCAGGCTTTTGAATATACGGTAAAAGCTGGTGATGACTGGGTTAAGGTAAGTAATGGATCGGGGGCAGTAAGCACACAGGAGGACATCGAAATATCAATCGACTGGAAGAAACTGGGAGAAGGTAAGCATACATCAAGTGTAATTGTGTCAGGAGCAGGAAAGGAACAGCAAATTTTGCTTACTGCTGATAACACACCGTACATCGAGGGTATTGAAGGTCCTGTTTTCCTGGAGGGAAACGGGTATATATCAATTGAAGCATACCATGGCGCAATACCTGCGGGAGAAGGGGTTCAGTGGGAAGTGATTCCGAACCTGGGACGCAGCGCTTCGTCCATTGCTGCATTTCCAGTAAATGGTCCTTCCTTTGAACCGGGAAGCCTGTCACCCCGGCTGGAATACCCTGTATTTTTTAAGGATACGGGAATTGTAAATATTATAATCATGCTCTCCCCAACCTTAAATTTTCATAATTCAGAAGGAAGAAGGATCGCGGTCTCACTAGATGATGAAGAACCACAGGTGCTGAACATACATGCCGGCAATTCCCCATGGATGTGGGAACGCTGGGTGGGTTCGAACATTATCTACAGCATGTCTGATCATAAGGTGATTTCACCCGGAAAGCATATCCTGAAATACTGGATGGTTGATCCCGGGCTGGTCCTGCAGAAAATCGTGGTGAATACAGGCGGACTAAGGAAGAGTTATCTCGGTCCTCCGGAGAGCTATTATTTGGCAGAGTGAAGAATTGCTCACATTGCCTTTGGTTCATATTATGTGGGTTTTGCCATGGGCTAAAGTGCAAAATTTGGCCAAAAAAATATTACCTTCGCACATCATTTCAAACATGTAGCAATGAGCGACCGTAAAGCAAAGGCAGTCCAAACCTTCCAATCAGGCTGCAATTGTGCACAGGCTGTGCTGATGAACTATCACGATGTCCTTCTGAAAGATGAAAATGAACTCATGGCATTCGCCTCCGGATTCGGGGGTGGGATGGGCAGGCTGCAGTATACCTGTGGTGCTGTAACAGGTTCATTCATGGTGTTCAGCCTTTATGCAGCCATGCATTCTGAAAGCAATGCGCAGGCAAAGGCATTATCTTCGGAGCTGATCAGGGAATTTGATGAAAAATTCAGGAAAATTAAAGGAAGCGTCAATTGCCGCGAAATACTTGGAGTTGACCTGAACAGCGAGGAGGGTAAACAGGAAGCTGAAGAGAAAAACCTCTTCGAAACAGTGTGTGCCGATGCAGTGAAAACTGCAACAGGGATCGTGGAAGAAATATTGGATGCAAGAAATGCGTAAACCAGTTTACATTATTGGCCTGGCCGCTGCCATCATACTTTCTGCGGTCTACCTGTTTAAAACGGATGCAAGTGGTTCCGATGTCATTGAGGAAGAAGGTGCTGTGGAAAAAGTCTATACAAAGACCGATTCTCTATTTTTCAGGCTCGACACCCTTGTTTCCAATGAGATCGATACACTCAGCTCCGTCGGAGCAGCCCTTGCCATTATTTATAAGGGTGAAATTGCCTTCATAAAGTGTTACGGGGTAAAAAAGTGGGGAGAAAATGACCCGATAGACGAAAATACAATCTTCAGGCTGGCTTCAGTTTCAAAGACAGTTACCGGGGTCCTTGCCGGAATCCTTTCTGAAGAAAATATAATCCCACTCGACAGCAGGGTGAAAGAATACCTGCCATCTTTCAAACTAAAAGATTCTGTAAATACTGTTGATCTTAGCATCCGCAATATCCTTAGCCATACCTCGGGACTTGTCCCTCATGCTTATGACAACCTCGTTGAGGTTGGAGTTCCAATGTCAGTTGTAATCGACAGCCTCTGGCGTGTTGACATAAGTGCAGCACCGGGTAAACTATATGGTTACCAGAATGTAATTTTCAGTCTTTATGATACCATTTCCAGGATAAAGACCATGATAGGATTTCCAGAACTTATCAGGAAGAAAGTCTTTGAGCCATTTGGAATGAAGGACGCTTCTGCCGGTTTTGCCGGTTTTGAATCCAGCACCAACAGGGCTTACCCGCATAGCAGGTACAATGGTGGATACAGGGTTCTGCCCTTGAATGACAGGTATTACAATACCAATCCGGCCGCCGGGATAAATGCAAGTATCTCAGATATGGCCCACTACCTTGCTGTACTGTCGGGAAGCGATTCGGCCCTCGCCGCCATGCATATACCGGTCGAAGTATTTGATGCCCAGATCAGGACCCCGCTAAAGAGAAATTACCTTCGGAGATGGAAGAATGTTGAATCAAAAAATTATGGACTTGGCTGGCGAATCATCGGGTACAGGGGCAGGCAGGTTGCCTATCATGGTGGCTATGTCCAGGGATATAATGCTGAAATTGCCCTCTGTCGTGAAGAATCGCTGGGAATGGTATTCCTTACCAACTCCCCGAATGAAGTAGGATCAATCGCTGTTCCCACCTTCCTGGATATGTTCTTTGATCTGATGGATCAGAGTGAACCTTCTTCCGGGAAGATCAAAGTTGAAGCAGTATTCGAAACGGGATTATGATCACCTCTGTTGGAATATGCAATCTAACATCTTTTATCCTTGCTAAAAGATTCTATCTTTGTCAAAATTTTTTGAATAAGGTAGCATGAAAATTGCCATAAAAGCTTTTGAGGCCCGGGGTGGAGTTTCGCATGAGGAGCAGGCTTCCGAATGTATGGATCAGCTTTTTGAATATATCTCAGGAATGGGTTATCGTATTGGTAATGTCATTTCCATTAACCTTTTCCTGGCTGCAGAAAGCAATGAAGTATTTGATTTTCATGTTAAAGGAATTAAACAATCACTTCCGGATACAGTAAAGGAAAGGATTCCCGTCGCATGCCTTGCACAGGCACCTGCTGACGGAAATCTGGTTTCTGCCGAGGTTCATTTTATCCCGGACCTGAACGGAGCCCAAGTGATAACTAAAATTGAATCCGGGAACAAATATCTTGTCATTAAAAATGATTCCGGTGAAAAACTTGTGATCGCAAATGGCATAGGTGCCGGAAATCATAATCACCAGGTGCCAAGAGATTCGGAGCAGGTTTTTGGTATAATGGAACGGATCCTTCATTCAGAAGGCATGGATTTCAGCAATATCTTCAGGCAATGGAACTATATTGAGGATATAACTTTTGTTGAATACGAGGATCGGGTTAGCAGCCAGCATTACCAGGTATTTAATAATGTAAGATCAAAATATTACGCACGATCAGATTTCAGGAACGGATATCCCTCAGCTACAGGTATAGGTACAAAGGCTGGCGGGGTGATCGTGAGTTTCTATGCGGCAAATCCGAACGGGTACAAGATCTATTCGATTGAAAACCCCCTTCAAAGGGCAGCTTTTAACTATACAGATGAAGTTCTTATCGGCGATGCTGAATACCAGGGTTTCATCAAGTGCACCCCAAAATTTGCCAGGGCAAAACTGATGCAGAACAAAGTGTCTTTCCAGGTCTATATTTCAGGGACAGCTTCCATCAGGGAAGAAAAAACTATCGGGGAAAATGATGTTGTCAGGCAAACCCAAATTACCATTGAAAATATAAGTAAGCTGATCAATAGTGATACGCTTAGTTCCATAAATAAGGATCTGAATGCTGAACCAAAGATCGATTTTATAAGAGTTTACATTAAAAGGCCTGAAGACTTTTCTGCCGTAAAAAGCACCTGTGAAACCATGCTTCCCGGAATACCCGGAATTTTTGTGGTATCAGATATCTGCAGGGAGAAATTGCTTGTTGAAATAGAAGCACTGGCTTCTGCCTTCTGAAAAATTTCCTGGTAAATAATTTTTAACATCATTCATTTCAGATGATGTATAAAGTCAAAAAAGAATTCCCTTATTAATCCGGATTAGAAAATGGTGTAGATAAAAGGTGCCAGGGCACTTCCGCTGCTCATTACAATAAGGATCCCGAAGAAAAGCAAAATAACGATCAGGGGAACAAGCCAGTACTTCTTCCTTGTCTTCATGTATTTCCAGAGGTCACTTAAAAAATCCATTGCTTCGTATTTGTTTTTGCAAAAATAGCAAAACAGAATGAATAAGAAGCTTCACTCAGATAATTATGCCAGGTTGAAAAATATTTTTTTTCTACTCATAAATCCGACTCTTTGAATTACAAAGTAAAAAGGCACTTCCAGGCTGAAGCTGCCTTCCGGTTTTTATAAAAATTTAACCTTTCATTAATAAGATTTTTTTTTGCAAAAATATAGGGGCATTGTAAGTTTTCCTTATTAAAAGAAATAATTTGGTGTCAATTTGAATTTTGGCCTTCATAACAGATTTTGTATAACCTGCCTGGAGGGTATAAAAGGATTCTCATCAATAATAATTGGCCTGGCTAAAAATAGCATAGGCGATACAACCAATATATTGAACTTTTAGTCTTATTTGTACGCTTGAAATAAAATTCCGTTATTGCAGTTCTTTTGCAGGGAGAATTTGAAAATTCCGGCCATTAAACCAAAAACTTTTGATGATTACGTTTCGCTATACCCTATACAGATCATTACTTTTGCTGATCTTTTCGATGGCAGTATTGCCTTGCTCTGCGCAGGTATTGATCAATGAGGCATCCGGAAGGAATTTCAGCCAGGTTGCCGATGAGGACAATGAGACCAAAGACTGGTTCGAACTTTACAATTCTTCAGATGATTATGTAAACCTTGAAGGTTGGGCTGTTACTGACGATAATACAATCAGGGATAAATGGATATTCCCCTCTGTAAATATTGGCCCTAAATCCTTTCTACTTGTTTTTGCTTCAGGGAAAGGGAGGAAAGAGTATTTTGAAGGGGATAATTGGCAGTCACCTGTTCTTCCTTCCCACACTTTCAATTACCTGATACCAGATTCAGGTACTCCTTCCAACTGGAACACTATTGGATTCGATGATCAGTTATGGTCTGCCGGGAAGGCTGGTTTCGGGTATGGCGATAATGATGACAATACTGTTGTTCCTGAGGGGACCCTTTGCGTGTATATCAGGAAATCTTTTACTGTTCCTGATGTTTCAGCCCTCATGAATGTTATAGCACACTTTGATTATGATGACGGCTTTGTTGCCTATTTAAACGGGACAGAGATCTGCCGCAATTATGTTGACGGTGACCCTTCATGGAACTCCTATGCGAGTGCCCAGCATGATGCCGTGATGTTTAGCGGGGGGCAGCCAGAAGGTTTTAACCTGGATTGGGATGTGATAAAAAATATATTAGTACCCGGGGAGAATGTTTTTGCAGTTGAGGTACACAATCTAAGTTCAACTTCATCTGATCTGAGCATGATTCCGTTTTTTTCCCTGCTGGTTGAATCCGGGAGCTCATTCTTCGATCCGGCACCAGCGTGGATCAGTGGCGCAAGCGGAGGGAATCTCCATACAAATTTCAAGATCGATACCAAGGGTGAACCTGTCTTTCTTTATAAAAATGACGGATCGCTGGCTGATTCACTTTATGTAGCCAGGACCCCTATTGATTATTCTGTAGGAAGAAAGAAGGACGGGGATCCGACAATTGCAGTATTTAAAGCAGCTACACCTGGCAGGTCCAACAACAATTCCAAAGCCTACACCGATGGCTATGAAGCCACACCGATCATATCCCCGGAGTCGGGATTCTATAAAAACGCTGTTGAAGTTAGCCTGCATGCATACTCAAGTTCTGCAATCATCCGCTATACCACCGACGGATCGGAACCAACCACAGCATCCACGGTTTATAATGGAGATCCAATAATTTTGAATGAATCAAAAGTGATCAATGCCCGCTGTTTTTCAACCACCGGTAAACTGGACGGAATTACAGCAACAGCAAGCTTTATAATCGATACAGAATATACCATTCCTGTTCTTTCTGTTGTTACCAACAATGCCAATTTATACGGCTCGAGCGGGATATTTTCAAATTGGAGTCAGACATGGAATAAGCCATGCTTCGTGGAGTACTTTGATGAAAAAGGAAATCTTGCCTTCAGGCAGGAAGCCGGGATCCAGGTTGATGGCGGTGCAGGCGGAAGCCGTTCGCAACCCCAGCATTCTTTCAGGATAGAGCCTGACCACGGAACCTTTGGAGCCGGCAGTATAAATTACAGACTCTTTCCCGACAGGCCCGAGCGGACAAGTTTTGCTTCTTTTTATGTAAGGAACGGAAGCAATCAATACCTGATCCTTCCTTATAAGGATGCTACTGAAGTGAAAGGGATGGGTAAGAATACCTTTACTTATTATTCAGCCTACAGGCCCATAGCTGTCCATATAAACGGGGAATTTTTCGGGATCTATGAGTTGAGGGAAAAGATCAATTCCGATTTTCTTTTAAATAATTACGGGATAAATATCGACACCATGGATTTCCTTGGCGTGAGCTATTTTAAAGGGATGTGGCTCCAGGCAACTGAGGGGTCTATTGACGGCTACGTGGCCGACCTTGACCATTTCAAAAACATGGACCCTGGTTCTGCGAACTTTTTGAATGATGTAGGCAAGTTTCTTGATCTTGATAATTATACAGATTATATGATCGGTGAAACCTGGATTCCGAATACAGACTGGCCCCAGAATAATATAAAAGTCTTTCGCTGTGCAGGTACGGATTACAAATGGCATTTTGCACTTGTAGACCTGGAATGGGCCCTCAGGCCAAATCAGTGGTCGGATTCAAATTTTGACCAGGTAGGAAACCTTCTGGGTATAGGAGAAAGTAATGATTACACGATCTTCTGGTACAAAATGATGCAGGTTGATGCATATAAGTATCGTTATCTCAACCGGTTTGCAGACCTGATGAATACGAATTATCATTTCGATAATATAGGTGCCATCGAGCAGGCGATGTATGATGAGGTATTCCCGGAAATGCACCTTGAATACGAGAGGTGGGGGTCTTCAAACATTGAAGCCCAAATGGATAATTATACCACCAACCATAACATATTTCGCAGTGAGCTTAAGGCCCGGTCAGCAAAAGTCCGGTCGCATCTTGAGAATCATTTTAATCTCGACAAACATGTAAATCTGGAACTTGATGTTGATCCCCCGGATGCTGGTCGCATCAGGATAAATACAATTATTCCTGCATCCTATTCCTGGAGAGGAATCTACTTTACCAATGTTCCAATCAGCATTCAGGCAATTCCAAATCCTGGTTATGTATTTACTGGCTGGAAGGCGAATCCACTTATTTCGGACCTTCAGAATCCTGAAATTGTTACAGAGCTTAGTTCATCAATTACTTATTTTACGGCCTATTTTGAGGAAGGGACCAGTGATTTCGATGGTGTAAGCATCAGCGAGATCAATTATAAGATCGGGGAGGGGATCATCTCAAATGATTGGTTCGAGATTTTTAATTCAACAGTTTCAGATCTGGACTTGTCGGGATGGTATTTTACTGACAATGATATGACTCACAGGTATGATTTCGAAAGCAATACCAGGATACCTGCCGGTGGACGGATTGTGGTTGCGCAAGACATTGAATTATTTGAATATTTTAACCCTGAGGTAAGCAATTTTACAGGGGGATTTGATTTCGGTCTTGATTCTTATGGCGATGAGATCAATCTGTTCAATTCGGCAGGTGATCTTGTCGTTTCTGTGAATTATTCAAACAATTACCCCTGGCCTTTAAATGATAATACTGAGGGAAGAACACTTGAATTGGCGGATCCAAATGGAGATCTTAATGATCCATACAATTGGATAGCTGGTTGTCCTAATGGATCTCCCGGAAAGGCTTATGAGAAGTGTCTCCTGAGCAACACTGAGGAAGAAATAACTGCTTCCGGGATCGAAAGTTCAGGATTAATCAAAGCCTGGCCTAATCCGACAGAAGGCTTAGTAAATATCGAATTATCGCTTCCTGGCCAACTGGAGAAAATGGATATTAAGGTATACAATATTTTGGGCAGTCTGGTATTGGAACAATCAACAGGTTCTCTTCTCCCGGGTGACCAGCTTATAACAGTTGACCTCAGCAATCTTGAGGCAAATCAATTGCTTTACCTGCAGCTTCAGGCGCCGGGTTTCAGGGAAACCATAAAGATCGTCAGACGATAAAATTTCAGGAATTCTGAAACATCAAATGTCAGAATGTACATGTTTGTCATTCTGAAAGGCTTTGCTTACCTTTTTATTGTATTTTTAATCCGGGTAAAATGTTGGTTTTGCTTAAAAAAGGTATCAAATAATTAATAACATGAGCAACAGCGACAAGCAGATTCTTCTGGAGATTATGGCAGGAGCATTTTCTGAGAGTGATCGTTTAAAACCTATTCTTCGTAAGGGTAAAACCGAAAAAAGGATTAAGATCATGTCAGCCTATGCATATGACCTGGCTATAAAATTCAATGGGGTATACCTTTCCCAGGACAAAACAACGGCAATAGTCTACTGGCGCCAGAGTGAATTTAAGCGTTCATTTGTCGATAACCTGAAATATTTACGAATGTTCCTGCAAACCATCCAGCTAAAGAAGTTGTATTCAACTTTTTTAAGGGAGAGAACAGTTGAAAAACGGCGACCAGTGCTCGATGATTATATATACGTTTGGCTGCTCGGTAGTGATCCCTCTGTTACAAGTATCAGGGGCCTTGCCGATATCAGGGACCATCTGAATGAACTTTCGAAGAAGCATGGGATCCCGATTCTTATCGAGACCACGGTTGAGAAATTACTAAAACTTTATCGCTATGTCGGATTCGAAGTGTACGATGAGTTTTTCGACAAAACCATCGGAATGCCGGTATATTTCCTAAGAAAAAATGCAGTTGTTGAAAAACAGAAGTGAGTACAATATGTGTCTTTGTTCCATGCCTGGCCAGCGATGATCAAACTGATTAATGACCAACTCTTAGTCTGTCTAAACATACCTGCCCTCCTATGCCTCACGTTCCGGCAATTCTTCCTGGTCATTCACTATACTCGAAGGCAGGTTCTTTTTCGCTTTTATTCCCAATTCACGAAGTTTTTCGGCCTGTCCGATAAGGTTACCGCGTCCTTCAGAAAGCTGGCTTAAAGCTGAATCATAGGTTTTTTGTGTTTTTTCGATCTGGGAGCCAATGGCTGTCAGATTTTCAACGAAGCCAACAAATTTATCGTACAGGGCGGCACCTCTTTCAGCGATCGCCGCAGCATTCTGGTTTTGATACTCACGTTTCCACAAATCCACAATAAGTTTGAGTGCTGCAATGAGATTGGTCGGACTTATGAGCAGGATCCGCTTCTGGTAAGCATAGTTCCAAAGCTCTTTGTCATTTTTCAGAGCCAGCAAATAAGCAGGTTCGTTCGGTATGAACATCATTACGAAATCAAGTGAACGGGCATAATCCTGGTAATTTTTTGCGCTCAGTTCATCAATATGATTCCTCACTGATTTGAGGTGGTCCATGATTGACTGTTGCTGAACGGCAAGATCCTCGCTTTCGGCATACCTGGCGTATGCAGTAAGGGATACTTTCGAATCTATAAGTACTTTCCTGTCATCAGGATAGGAAATGATCACGTCGGGCTGCATCTTTTTACCCTCTTCATTCTTCAGCAAATTGCCATCCTGGTCCTTAAGGTATTCCTGCACAAAGTACTCCCTGTCCTTTGCAAGGCCAGATTGTTCAAGGATATTTTCAAGGATCATCTGCCCCCAGTCACCTTGTGTCTTGGAGTTCCCTTTTAGTGCATTGGTGAGATTGTTCGCCTCTTCACTGATCTTCTGGTTAAGTTCGACCAGTTTACCAACTTCCTTTCCAAGAGAGAAGCGCTCCTTCGATTCTTTTTCGTAAACCTCTTCGACTTTGAGGCGGAATGAATTGATGTTTTCTCCAAGGGGTTTTAAAATAGTCTCCAGGTTATCCTTATTTTGCTTTGTGAATTTCAGTGTTTTATCATCCAGTATCCTGTTGGCAATGTTCTCAAATTCCAGGTTGAATTTCTTCCCCAGGTCCTCTATCTCTTTTTTCTGGTTTTCGAGTTTTTCATTCAGTGCTTTATTATTTGCATCGAGTACTGCGGTCTGCTTGTTTAGTTCATTATAATCAAAGGTCCTGTTACTCACTTCTTTTTTCAGTAGTTCTATTTCCCCTTTTAAATTTGCAATATTCTCATCTGAAGTTTCCAGTTTTGCTTTGTATGTTGCAATTTCCGTTTTCGCCAGGCTCAATTCCCCGGATAATGCATTGTATTCATTTTTTGAGACAGACGCTGTCTTCGTCCTCA
>CAYSAH010000074.1:0-8080 GCA_964428945.1 uncultured Bacteroidaceae bacterium
TTGAAATTACGAGACCGGCGAGTTCCTTATTCCATACAATGTAGTGAGCATTCCAAAAATTTCCATCAAGGAGTTTGACCTGGTCATAAGCAACCTGTACTTCAATTCCTTCGAGACTTCCGGCTCCCCATTTATCTTTTTTCCTGATATAATAGAAAAAGTCATTCTCAGATAGTCCCGCGGGAATAATCTCATCATATTCAGGATTTAACAGGTAATTCTCAAAACCTGAGGCAGTGGAGATCAATCCATACTTCTCCTTGATTTTTATAAGGTACAGTATATCGGAAAAAGAGGATCCATAATCTTTAACAAAAAAACTTTCCACAATACTGAAATGCTGTGAAATTGGAACCAGGGGAAATTCATTATACGCAAAGAAAGAGCCCTCCTTATCTGATATTAAAAGATAAGCTTCCTGGATCGTTTCAAGGCTTGAGAAAGAAGGTTCCATCAATAATTCCAGGTCCCATGGATTGATAACGCCGATCAAACCCTCATTGATAAAATACAGGTAGGTGCCGGAGGATTCCAGATAGGCTGTGTCGGCATCCACAAGCATGGATTTTCTTCCGTCAAGAAAAGAGACTTGCAATTTATGGTTGATCCTTTCAACTTTCAGCTCAGTATTAAGAATCCCCCAGGACTGGGACATCGACTGCAATGAAATGGTTGTCAATAGGAAAATTATAAAGTATCGCATATAAAATATAATTGAATTCCTATAAAAGTAGAAACTAATTCCAATGAAATCAATATTTATACTTCCGCCAGGTTCTTCGATTTATTGATATACAACTTTCAATGTCCGCGATATGGTTGCTGTCCTTATATTGACAAGGTAGATTCCAGAGCTGGTATTTCCATCAGGATGCCAGCTTAGAGTATGATTTCCTTCCTCAAATTCTCTTTCCGCCAGTTGCTGGATCTTACTACCGCTTGCCGAGAATATGGTGATAATCACTTTCTCTCTTTGGTCAAGTCTGAAACTTATATTTGTTTCTTCATTAAAGGGTGAAGGATATGCTCTGGCAGCAAAAAGTTCTTTCCTTAATTTTGGTTCCTCTATCCCGACAACATACTGGCTGTTCTTCCTTCCAGGTGTACCAATATTATTTAGTGAAGCCACCCAGCTTTCCGCTAAGTTGTTATCAAGTGACGGATTGATAAGTTCAAGTGTAGCCCCGGTACTTAAAGCTTCGGACGGCCAGGGAGCAGTGCTTTCAAAATCAACGATATCGTGCAGTTTTCCCTCTGCATCAAGAAGTGCAATCCCGTCACCTTCGCTATCTATTCCAAAGGGCAGATCTCCCAGGAGAGGTTTAAGTTCAGGGTAAAAACGTTTAAAATCCGGACGGTTTCGGCTGATCACCAGGTATCCTGTTGCTGGCATTAATGTTCTGTCCGGTATTTCAAAATTTTCTCCTGACGACTTATCCCAGATCGTCCATCCAGAGAGATCAACGCACACACCTGACCTGTTCAGAAGTTCAATCCAGTCTTCCGTATATGCATTGATACCCGATGAATAATTGATCTCATTTATTATGATTTTCGTAGGGTAATCAACAGCTTCAAATACAGCTGTAATGGTTGCAGGACCGCTCATTCCATAATGTATACTGTCATTTGTCGACTGCAGGTCTCCTTCCCAATGTGAAAAAATATAGCCTGGTGCAGGTACAGCAACCAGGTCAACAGGTACTTCATTGAAGTAGCTTCCTGTAAACGGAAATTCCCTAAGCTCGAGAGAATTCAAGCGAACATATCCAGATGAAATCTCAGCGACATCTACCACAATTTCAGATGTTCCGTTGATTCCAAAACGCTCCATGATAAACTGGCGCATATATCCGGGCCTCTCCCTGAAAAAAGTTTTCATTTTGGAAATTTCTGCATTCCAGTTACTTGTGCTACTTGTCCACCTGGAAAAATGATCCGCTGCATCAGGATTAATCCGAAGCCTGAATGAGTCTATCACAGGAATAATGTTATCCTCAAGATAAATGGTATTCATCCTGTCGGCAAATTCGTTTATGAAAAGTCTCTTAAATTCATCATTGGCTATCAGTTTTCTGATAAAAAGTGTTGCCCAGTCGGGGTTTGCCCAGGTAGAGCTTCCTTCACCAAATGAAAATTCCAGGGTGTTGAAACTGTAAGCTGAATTGTCCCATATGCCATAACCGAAATCTGTATCAAATGAAATCCACCTGAAAAGTGATCCGGGAGCCTGCAGAGACCAGAATTTATTGTTATTTCCAGGCCAGTCTTTGTTGTCAATGTAAACATTCATTGCCCAGAAACTTATAAAATTCTTTACATCCATCAGGGTCTTCACATGTTCATAATTATCTGTATTTGCGAAGTTGTTCGCAGAGATAAAGGTTTGAAGTTGATTATAACTTCCAGCTGATCCCGTGATCAAAACTCCTGTGGTCTCCAATAAATTTACATCATCCGGGTAAACATGATGATTTCCGGCAATAAAATACTCATTGATCTTTTCCCTCATATTCAAAATCCCCCAATATTCCCCATTCAGGTACATTACATAGGGTTCATAGGCCTGGTGGTCAACAGCCATATTGGAGGTCAGGAAAGCCGAAAGTCCGTCCCTGAACATTCCCCTGCACCAATCGTTACCACCATTCCTCATAACAAATGCCTCGTACTTCTCAATAGGCTTTTCAGAGAAGAGCTTATATGAAAAACTGCCGTCTCCGTAATTTCTCCTTGCATAAAAAGCCATCGATTTCTGGGCATTTGCACGGGACCATGCTCCATAGATCTTTGTTCCGGCGGACTGGCTCAGAATTAGATTCCGATCGGTATTATAAATCTCAATATAGGCAGGTCTCTCCCAGTCCTGCCAGAAATTTGCTCCAAAGTTTGGATTGTTCGATTCAGCATTTGGCCCCAGCTCATATATCCCCGTATTGTAATCCCAAAGATCAAAAGGATTCATTGAAACCGAAATTACAGGAAGCACATGGCCACCATTCGTGAAAAAGGTCTTTGTGGATACTGGTCCCGGAAGATTACCGACCCTGTAAATTCTCGCCTTCACGACGCTTGTCTCATTAAGCAGGACGGGTTCACTGTAGAGCATCGAATTCTGATCAGGAGGTGAACCATCAAGAGTATAGTATATCTGATCATCATGTATGGCCGATAACATGGATATACTTTGCTGGGTATCATAATCCTTTCCACTGGAGGTAAATTTAACTGAATCTGAAAAATATTCCAGTGCAAAATCGTTTCCATTCATCCATCCCGGTGTTGGATTTGAATAATATCCGAATACTTCAGGATTTGAAGGTGTTCTGCCATAAGAATAATCTGTAGGCAAAATTACATTCGATATGCTGTCAACAATATTTCCGCTATTGTCAGATAGAAAGACTGGTTCTCCGGCAGACTGAATTTTGAAATTTGTATGTGGATAGGTATTCTTTATGATAATATACGGATTACTATAAATATATTCATTCCTCAAACCAGAAAAACCCAGGACCAGGAATGGAATGCCGCTTAGATCAGATGAACCTGATCCTACATTATGGACTTCAATCGCCAGGATATTTGACCCCTCCCTCAGTAGCCCGATTTTATCGCCAATTAAAAACTCCTCCGGAGCAATGCCCTGATACATTTGTGCTTCGTGATCAATGGAAGTAGGATCGCTAAAATTAACAGCTGTTCCCGGTGTTCCCAGGTTAGAACTCCTGGCAATTTCAGTTCCATTCAGGTATGCAACAAAACCATCATCATAATCCATGAAAAGAAGAGCATCCGTAACCTCGTTGACCGATTCAATATTGAACTCCCTTTGCATATAATAGCATATAGTGCCAGTAGGAAGTACCGTGGCATCATCATTATCGCCGTAACCGATCCCACTGTTACCTGCATTCCAGGAAGCAGTTGAGGCTGTCGATGTTTTCCATTCGTTTCCAATATTGCTGGTTGGTATAAAATATTTCCAGGTATCGCCTGTATTTATAACTGTATGCCAGACTGAGATCGTGCTTGAAATATCTTTCCCGGAGGCAAATATTAGTGTATAGCTATTGGAATCCAAAACCAAAGGTGGAAAATTCCATTTTTTTAACAGGTTCCGATCATCTGTCAACCAATAATCTGAAAGCTGAACAGGTGTAACTCCCGCATTATAAATTTCTATCCAATCAGGGTAATCATTAAATTGATCCTCCAGAGTGGAAGCGTTGGAAGCCATGATCTCATTCAATACCAATTGGGAAGAAAGAGGTGCCGAAAGGAAAATTATTCCTGACAGGCAGCATGCCTTTATAATCAACCTTATTCCTCTTAGTTTTTGCATTTAAAAAAGTAATATAACCCTGGTTTAATTTTAATTTCTATTCAATTGGCCTGACATCGGATATATCATCTTTTCTGCTTTTCTGGAAACTCTCCTTTGATTTTTTGCCTCCGGCCGGGTGCTTCCATTCAGCATTTTTTCTGAATGAGGAGGGGATAAAGGTAAACTTTATTCCGTATTTCCTTGCCAGCATCTCCAATCCCAGGAGAGAAACAACCCCGCCAGGCAGGATTACAGCCGCAGAGAAAACCGAGAACCTGCCAACATCTTTAAGCTGCTCAATCGCCTCAAGAACCTCCTCTTCACCTGGAGGAACACTTCTTTCATTTAATTTCAATTTATGTTCCAGGAGGTTGAAAAAAGACACGGCCATCTCTTTGGTTTCAGAAGCCTCAAGTCCCATTTTCTTTACACCCGAGTCAATGAGCAGTTTTGCTTTTTTTGCAAATTCCCTTGCCACATCCTTCCCTTTATTAAGGCGCTGCTGTCCAATAAAATTCTCTATACCAGTAAACCTCTTCACTTTTCATCTTTTAAAATAACTTTTAAACCCTGTTGAGCCCGCCCATACCCTTAACAGCTTTCTCGATGATCCTAATATCCTCCAGGGCAATTTTGATGTCATGGCCGGAGGTGATCCCTTTCCTGTAACATTCAACAAAATCATCATATGGCGTAAGCTGTGGCTCCTCAATTTTCCATTTTTTCTCCTTACCATCCTTCTTTGCTTTAATAAATCTGCCCGCCTCATTTTGTTCCCGGGTGATATACCATCCTTTACTGGAAACCAGGTGAAGCGGCCCATAATGTTCCCTGTCATTACCGTCAGGTGAGTATATATCCAGGTCCGCAGCCCATGTTATGAATAGGTAGGCTCCTGCTCCATTCTTAAAATTGACCTTCATAAACTCCGTATCGTTGCATGCAAGTTCCTGTGCATAATTTTCTGAGAAAAAATTAACAGTATCCACCTCTGAACCAATAAGGTACCTTGCCTTGTTCAGGTTATGGATCATGGCATCCATGAAGGGCCCCCCATTCTTCTCTGGATCAGTGGCCCAGTTGTTCCAGTGTGGAAAATGATGCAGCCAGTCCTCCTTGTACAGGGCCAGGTGTCCGATCTCACCACCATCAAGCACTTTCTTTAATGTCTCAGTAAAGGCATCCCCTGCACGTCCATAAAATACTGAACACTTATGTTTCCCCTGAAGCAGTTCAAACAGTTCTTCTGCCTCAGCTAAATTTGGGGCCAGTGGTTTTGTGGTAATTATATGTTTCCCGTAGTATGCGGCAAGCCTGAAATACTCTAATCTTGCCCATGGTGGCGTGAAGATCAACACTACTTCAATTTCCGGGTCGGTGAAAATCATATCGCTGCTGCTAACGGAAGCAGCCCCGATCTTTTCAGCGATAGAAGCGCTTTTCAATGGATCAAGGTCATAGGTATATTTCACTTTCAAGAATCGGCTGTCCCTGATCTTTTCTGTTTCCCACCTGAGGTAATCACCACAACCTATCATTCCTGCATAGCTAAAATTCTTCATGACGGATCAATGCTTTTGGTATGCGGCAATTATAACATCCAGGAGGGTATTGTTTGCTTCATCGATCACCATGCGCTTCGGATCAGCTTCAAACCATTGAATGGTTCGTTTTATCCCTTCCCTGAAGGGAATTGTCGCAGTAAAACCAGGCACAAACCTTTTTATCTTCGAGTTGTCGAAAATCGTGCTCACAGACTTATCGCCCAGCAGCCCCCCCCAAAGCCAGCCCTGCCCGATCCCTTCAGCAGTCTTGCAGATGAAGTCAGAAGCAATATGTATGGCATTCAACTCAACTCCTGCCCCATGCGCAACGGCTTCATAAATCTGGTTCCAGTTCAGGAGTTCGTCGGAAGTAATATGAAAACTTTGGCCAATAGCCTGCTGGTGACCAAGCAGTCCGACAAATCCTTTGGCAAAATCCTCGGAATGGGTAACGGTCCAAAGTGATGAACCATCTCCATGAATGATCACCTGCTTTCCTCTTTTCATTCTGTCAATTATGGTATAATCTGTCCAGCTGCCAAATGCAACAGGGATAACCGTTTCATAGGTAAGTGAGGGCCTGACAATGGTAATTGGAAATCCACTGTCCCTGTAGGTTTTATTCAGCAGGTCCTCGCAGGCAATCTTGTTCCTGGAATATTCCCAGTAAGGATTGGCAAGCGGAGTTGATTCCGTGATCACCGCATGCATCTGCGGTTTCTGATAAGCCGATGCAGAACTGATGAAGATATACTGATCTGTTTTGCCGCGGAACATTTCTATATCCTGCTGTACATCCTCGGGTGTAAAGGCGATAAAATTTGCAACTGCATCGAATTTCATTCCCCCGATCGCCGTTTTCACCTCCTCCGGCTTGTGAATATCGGCAGTGATGGTGTTTGCTTTTTCAATCCCTGGAACAGATACTTTCCCCCGGTTCAGCAGGTAAAGATCGATTCCTTTTTGCAATGCGAGCCTGGAAGAAGCGGCGGAAATATTTCCCGTACCACCAATAAATAATACTTTCATAGCTGACCTTAGTTAAGTTAGTTGAATGGCTAAATTAGGAAATATTTATCGACACTGAAAGTTCGACAGCTTTCTGCTGTTGATTTTTGATCTGTCAAACATATCTGCCTTGAAAAAGATGAATTACACAGTGGTTTTGTGGAAAGTATGTTCTTTATCAAAATTCAAAACCTCAGGCCCATCACACAGATATCATCGACCTGGGAAATATTACCCATCCATCTGTTAAGGGTGGAAGATAAAAAGTCGTGCTGCTTTTCCATACTTCTCTGTGAATACTTCAGCAGCAGTTGTTTAAAAGGCTTATACATGAATTTCTTACCCTTCGGTCCGCCAAACTGATCAGCAAAACCATCTGTAAACAGGTAAATGATATCCCCTTCCAATATATCTATTTCATGATTTTTAAATTTATCCATCCGGTCGAAATGGGCGATGGGCATTTTATCGGCAGGTATTTCATAGAGGCAAAAGCTGTCCTTTTCCTGGTCTGCCTCAAGCTTTTTTCCATCAATCACAGGAGCCGGAAGTCTGGCGTTTCTAACCAGGTAAAGTGAATTATACGCACCTGCATAATCAATCTTTCTCGCTGTCGGATCAAAGGTAATAAGTGCCATATCCATGCCATCCCGCTGTTCCCCGGAAATTCCTTTCTGTCCCATGGTATTGATGATCTCCTTACGCATCCGGCGAAGTATCACTCCCGGATGAGTTATGTATTCTTTCTGGACCAGTTCCTTGAGTAAGGAAATTCCCATCATACTCATAAATGCACCGGGCACTCCATGGCCTGTGCTATCCGCAACAGTTATAACCACTTTTTCTTCGACCTCTGCAAACCAGTAAAAATCACCGCTAACAACATCCCTTGGCCGGAAGAATACGAAATGATCAGCTACTTTTTCTGTTAAAAGAGACAAGGCTGGCAATGCAGCACTTTGAAGCCTTTTGGCATACTCAATACTCTTAACAATCTCATCGTTAACCGCTTCGATTTCCTGTTTCTGATCAAATACCAGGTTTCTCTGGGCTTCGATTTCATCACGCTGTGCAATGATCTCTTCATTTTTTTGTTCCAGGTCAGCGTTTTTTTGTTCTATTTCCTCTTTTTGACGTGCCAGAAGTTGTTTTTTTCTTCTTGTCGAGAGACGTCCGTTGTCGTGAGTCATCAACGGCAAAT
>CAYSAH010000074.1:8090-8397 GCA_964428945.1 uncultured Bacteroidaceae bacterium
AAGGACTGAAAGTGCCCCCGCTCCAATTATCCCACCTACAAGTGCTTTTTTATCAGCTTTCTGCCTTTCCGTTTCAAGTTGCGAAAGTCTTAATTGCTGATCCGAAAGTTTCTTATCTGTTTCAGCTGCAATTTTCAGCTGTTCCTCTTCCTTGAATTTCATCTCAGAAAGTGTCTTCTCCTGTTCAAGCAGCATATTTTCCTTCTCCCTTTGAGCAACAAGGTATTTCTGGTCCTGAATGATCATTGATTGCCGCAGGCTGTCCTGCTTCAGAAAGTCAAGGTTTCTCTCCTGCATAATCAGGGCC
>CAYSAH010000074.1:8407-11747 GCA_964428945.1 uncultured Bacteroidaceae bacterium
TCCTGTTCGATCTTCTCATTTTGCAAGCGCAACTCCCTGATGGCCAATTCAGAGACTTCTTCTTCCTTAAGCCTGAGTTGCAAAGCTTTTTCCTGTCGCTCCAGCATGTTTTTCTTGTTCTCAAGACTTTGTAATTTCATTCTTCTTGAGAACTCAATGGAATCCCTGATAGCAAGGTATTTTTCGTAATAGCTGAGTGCATTCACCGGATCATTTCCATCCCTTAAAACAGAGGAATAAGTAAGATAAGCCTGGGCCTCCATCCAGGGTTCCGGGGCCTTTTTAGCTGAAAAAACAGCACTCCTGCAAAATAAGCCTGCATTGTACAGATCGCCGGTAATATGGTAGAGATTTGCCAGCATATTCTCATTTCTTGAAACTTCCGCGAAGTCTTCCTCTTCTTTCAGGATAGCAATTGCATTGTTAAATTGACTGAATGCCTCTTTATCCTTGCCCATATTTGACAAACAAACACCTGCATTACTCATCATAAGTGCCCTTTCCCTGGGGGGAATATCAGAATCCTCAGCCATCTCAATCGCCGACAAATAATTTGAAGACGCATTGCCAAAGTCGCTCTTCAAGGTATAGTAATAGCCGGCATTATTTGTTAATCTTACAAGTTCTTCTATTTCCCCCTTCCTCTCATACACCGGCATCAGCGCCATGCAATATCTCAAAGCACTATCATACTGTCCTGAGGCGTCAAACGCGGTTATAAGATCCTGGTTCAGATCCAGCCAGGCTTCACTTTTCGCAGGATATTCAAAGAGCAGTCCCCGGAAAGTTTTTATGGCTATTTCATATTCTTCCCCATGAAATGCAGCCGACCCAATTCTAGACCTGGCTTCGAGCCTCAGATTTTTTGGCTGTTCAGGTAAAAATGTGAGCAGCTTTTCATAATATTCCCTTTCCTTGGAATAAACTTTTTCTGTCCGATAGGCTTCAGCGATTTTCGTGATCAACCTGATCGTCTGAACAGTATCATTTTTTGTTTCATGGATAGTCTCTGCCCGAAGAAAATAAGCAATTCCATTTGCCGATTGGCCTGAAGCATGGTAAATATCCCCCATCAATTCGAGCACTTTCAGCTCAGCAACATTCTCCTCCCGGGACATTGCCAGCTGAAGGGCCTCTTCGGCAATATTCAATGCATCAAAGGTCCTTCCCTGGCTGAAAAAAAGTTTTGCCTGATTATAGAGTGTGGTCATACGGTCCTCTCGAGGGGTTTCAACAGGAAGCCCAAGCTGGGCATTGCTGCCTGATAAAATGAAAAACAGCAGAAGCACAGTAATGTAAGGAAATTTATATTTTAACCTAAGCTGTAACATTGCTATTGTTCCTTCTAATTCAATTTATAGGACAGTCCAAAAAGGATGGTTCTTCTTAACTGGGGATTATAAAAAAGTCCTGGTTCCAGCAATGTAGCATTCACCGCCCCATATTTCTCGTCTAAAATATTTGTTGCCTTTACGAAAAGATTCAACTCATCACTGATGTTATAGCTTGCAACAGCATTCATTGCATAATACCCGTCGGCGGCACCAAATATTCCTTCATACAGCTCTTCAAAAGGTATAAGTATCCTCAGCCACTTGCTCATCCAATGACTCTCAACATAGAGGTAAAGGTTTGCTGTCGGCTGCATGGAAACCTTCAGTTTCCCGGTATGCCTCGGAGAAAGCGTAATGTAATCTTCAACGATATCTATAACGTTTGGCAGTTTATCCTGTCGTGCCTGGAAATACAAATTGGCTTCAACATTCAGTTTTATTGATCTGACAATATTTGTGAACCGGAGTGTTGTCTGACTACCCCCGACTGTAGATACGGATTCGGCATAATTGACCCAGATCCCAATCGAGTCATTGACCACATTATCAATATTAAAATACCTTGCCGGCAATTGTAGCGGTATAATATGGTTTGTGATCCTGTATGAGAAGAAAGTTTGCTGCAAGGTAAAATGTGGCGAGAAATTAGTTGTGAAACCAAGTTCAACTGTGGAGAATTTCTCGGGTCTGAGTCCTGTATTTGGAAAGGCAGTGACATGAACCATTGAATCCACAACATAGGCAAGGGACTGATATGTAAGGGATGTTGGCGGGGCTTTATAGGCGGTACCAACAGAAAGTCGGAGGGAGGTTTTCCTGGAAGTCTTGTGAAGAATAGCCAGGTGCGGACTGGTACGGTCCCCGTATAAAGTGTTGCTGTCATACCTCAATCCACCTAAAATTCTGAATTTCTTCCAATTATAATAAAACTGGAAAAAGCCTGACATGTTGGAAAATACAACAGGATTTATTCCATACAGTCCAAGAGGACTGCTGTAAGAAGAATCTATTCTGGTAGCGTAAGGCGAATATAAACTTTTATCAAAGGGGTTAAGAAGATAATTGGTTGTTGGCAGGTTTCCAGAAGTAGTGTAAGAAATTCCAGTCACCATTTCAGCATTTTTAAACAAATTGGCAGAAAATACCTGGTTGAATTCCAGATCATTCGAGGCTGAATACCTGTAAAACTTATCAGAATAATCAACATGCGTGAGTCCCTGGCTGGAATTATTATCCATCTCATACGCAAGGTTATTGAGTTGGGTTTCTGAAGTGAACTTTTTAAATTTCTTTGTGTAGTTCAGAGAAAACTGCTGAATACTCTCTCCCCAGAAGTTCTGTGGATTATTGAATTTATAGAAGGCGGGAGAAAGTCCCAGTGAACTGTGTGTCCTCCTGTACATATAATTGTATGACAATCCCAGACCCTTGTATTTAAGCTGCATCCCAAGCATATGTGATCCCGAACTGATCGCTTCCATATCAGGCATATCAAGTGAACCCTCATACTGATCCCCGTAATACTGCCTGATAAATTCTGCCTGGCTTACATTATTTTCTTCAAGAACTGAAGCATCCACATCTGCGGCACTTACAGATTCT
This sequence comes from uncultured Bacteroidaceae bacterium, assembly GCA_964428945.1. Taxonomy (GTDB): domain Bacteria; phylum Bacteroidota; class Bacteroidia; order Bacteroidales; genus M55B112. The sequence continues at coordinate 11,344 of CAYSAH010000074.1, forward strand.
GCTCCTACGGTCATTGTTTCCCCCTTGGCCTGGTAAAAATTAAGGGGATTGTAGATTCCCGACTCAGAATAATCCAGGTTCATATCATTCAATTCAAACTTTGAACCATAGAAACTGTACTGAAGAATGTTGTTGTTTTTACCTCCTTTGCCGCCAATGGAGAAATTGATATAATTATGGCCGTTCTTGCCCAGGCTGATGTCTCCCCTCACATAGGTACCTCGATATGCTTCCTTGGTTACAATATTTATAACTCCCGACACTGCATCTGCACCATATACTGAGGATGAATTACCATATATAACCTCGATCTTTTCGGCCTGTCGTATTGGTCACTGGCTTCCAACAGGCATACCGGAAACAACAGAAGGCTTCACGGGTACCCCATTGATAAGTATCTTGGT
>CAYSAH010000075.1:0-11641 GCA_964428945.1 uncultured Bacteroidaceae bacterium
AAGAATTTAAGGAAACAAGCAATTTCTACGCGATCCAGGTGAATGAAAAATACCAGGATATATCCACCTTTCAGTTCGGTACTGAACAGGAAAAAGAAATTCTTCTTAACGAACTCTCTGAAATGGATTCTTACCACCGTGAATTATTGGAAGAGCTTAATGCAAATCCCGGTGATGAGATGGTTATGAATGCATTGATCCAGCATTACCATATCAAATTGCAGGTTATGGACCAGATCATTGATCAGCTGGTTCAGATAAAAAATAGTCAAATAACCACTAACAATAAAGAAAATGAAAAAACAAGTATCTGATATTGTAAAGTCGCTTTTTGTAGCAGGTATCATGCTAATTACTTCTGGCATTACCTTCGGACAAAATGCTGACAAAGAGATCGCTAAAGATTATAAAATCGATAAGGGATTTACCCTTGCAATCGATAATGAATATGGTGAGATTAACCTTGTAAACTGGGATAAGAATGAACTCTCCGTAATAGTAAGGATTGAAACTGAAGCAGCTTCGCAGGCCAAAGCTGAAGAATTACTGGAAAAGGTATCCATTGCTATTGAAGAGTCAAATTCCAATGCTTCCTTTGACACTGAGATCGATAAAAAGGTAATGAACGGGAAAAACAAGATCAAAGTGACCTATTCTGTGAAGGCGCCTGCATATTTAAATGTAAACCTGGAACAAGCTTACGGCAATATTTATATCCAGGATCTGACCGGGATTGCTGAGCTTGAGGTTAGATATGGGAATCTGACAGCAAATGCTCTTGAAAATAAAAATGCTGAACAAGAAAATAGCCTGGATCTGGCGTATGGAAATGCAAGCATTGAGTCCGTTATTTCACTTACAGCAGATATAAAATATAGTGAACTTTCCCTTACAAAATCTAAAGATTTGAATAATGAAAGTGCATATTCTAAGCTTCAGTTGGGCGTGCTCTCAAATCTTGATATTGAAAGTAAATATGACAAGCTCTCCATCGGTGAACTCAATGGCTCGGTGAATATTGAATCTGGCTACACCCAAGTGAACCTCGGAACCCTGAATAAGGGATTTAAGGAAGTCGTTGCTGATGTTGTATACGGTAACATAAAGGGCAGTCTTGGGGAAGGAGTTTCATTCAGTATTGATGCAAATGCGGCATATGGTTCAATCGATATCCCCGACGGAGATTATAATACACAAAAAGAGGGTACCAGTCAGACTGTAAATGGCAAAATCGGAAGCGGTTCCGGCGGTAATTTAGTGGTCAAAGTCAAGTACGGAAATCTGTCCCTCAAATAAGATAAACCTCATAATCTTTAAACACTCCCCGGATATGATTATATTTAGGGAGTGTTTTTTATTTACAAGCAATGAAAAGAAAATATCTTGCCTTTTTGTCTGCCTTTCTTGTATTTAGCTGCAGTGATTCTTCTGGTACGAAGGAAAAGAGTTCCCGATTTCAGGAACCGGTCAACTATGACTATGCCCTTGTAATTCATGGAGGTGCAGGTTCTGCCAGTCCTGAGAATCTTGGGGAGAGTGGAATAGCAGATTATGAAGCAGCCATGGATTCTGCCCTTCAGATCGGGCTTGAGATTCTGAAGAATGGGGGCACAAGTGTAGATGCTGTAGAGATGGTCCTGCGTTACCTTGAAGACAATCCCCTGTTCAATGCTGGCAAAGGTGCCGCACTCACAAGTGAAGGAGTTGCAGAACTCGACGCGTCAATTATGAAAGGGGCCGACCTCAATGCCGGTGCGGTTACCGGGTTGACGGAAGTCAGAAACCCGATCTCAGCGGCAAGAAGGGTAATGGATAGTTCAGTGCATGTTATGTTTTCCGGACCTGGGGCAACGGAATTTGCAAGGCAGCAGGGACTTGAAATAGTGCCGCAGGAATATTTTCAGACCGAAAAAAGCAGGGAGAGCTTGAAAAGGGCACTTAAAGAAAAGAAATTCGGAACAGTAGGATGTGTTGCCCTGGATAGGAATGGGGACCTGTGTGCGGGAACCTCGACAGGGGGGATCACCAATAAGAAACACGGTAGGGTAGGAGATGTGCCTGTTATTGGAGCAGGGACCTATGCAAAAAATGGAGTAGCAGGCGTTTCCTGTACAGGGCAGGGAGAGTTCTATATACGGCTTGCCGTGGCCAAGGAGGTGATCTCACTGATGGAATACAAGGGATACACGGTGGAACAGGCCGCGAAAGAGATAATCTTTGAACAATTGAAACCTTATGATGCAAAGGGAGGGATCATTTGCCTTGACAGGAACGGAAATGTGGCCATGGAGTTCAACACTTCAGCAATGTTCAGGGCATATGCAAATTCTGCAGGAGAAACAATCATTAAAATATTTCATTGATCAAATATGCAGTACAGTTGCAGGTCAATCCATTAAAAACGATGTACAATCCTGAACTTAAGGTGAAATAACCTACATGTAACTTCGGGTCTTCTTAATAAGCCATCCTGAAAATATGCCTTAAACGTTCCTTTGGGAATGATTTGTTATTTTCCAAGGCGCTCCTTGAAAGGGAGAAAGGTCATAAAATCTGCATGATGCACAATATATGCCTCAGTTGTGCGCTTAACCATGTCGCCCTCCCCGGCATGAGTGGCGATGATATGACATACCTCGGCAGGAACTCCGCATTGTTCTGCAAGTGAAACACCTGAAAAGGGATGCCTCAGGTATTTCCCATACGATCCCTGCACCGATTTTCCCTCTTCATTTAATTCATACTCAAGCAATTTACCAACGTCTGCCAGGATAGCACCGGCGATAAGCACATCCATGTTAACAGGGAGTGAATTGCCGAAGAATTCATTCATCTTGAGTCCGCTTTCCTGTGCAATGTGCACAACGGCTCTCTTGTGGTCCATAAAGCTCACCTTAAGATCAGGACCGCACAGCAATGTAAATGGTATGAGGCGAAGGTCTTCAGCCTTCAGTACACTTTTTTCAAGTGCAGTTTCCCATGTTCTGCTAACTTGTTCCCTTAATACCTTGTCCTTGATCCATTGGATCTCTGGCCAGAGATCCTGGATCTGTTCTTTTATGCTCATTGCTCAGCTTTATAGTTTTTTTATGATTGCGTCAGCCATTTCAATTGTCGAAGCAGCACCTTTTTCAATGACATCAGGTTTTCCGGCCATTTTCATCATGTCATAGGTCTTAACTTTTCCCTCCTCTATAACTTCAGCAATGGCTTTCCTTATTTTCTTTGAAATTTCTGTTTCCTCCAGGTGATCGAGCATAAGGCAGGCCGACTCGATCATGGCAACCGGGTTTACAATGGGGACATTGAATCCTGCATATTTCGGGGCTGAACCATGGGTTGGTTCAAAAACAGCAACTTCCTCACCTATATTTGCACTGCAGGCAAATCCGAGTCCTCCTATCAAACCGGCAAAACCATCCGAAACAATATCTCCGAACATATTCCCTGCAACGATAACGCCATAAGTCTCTGGATTTTTGGTGAGCCACATCATCTGTGCATCGATATTTGTATTCCACAATTCGATATCCTGGAATTCATTTCGCTGCATATCGCGGGCCATCTTATACATCATCCCAGATGTCTCCCTGATTACATTGGGTTTCTCACATACAGTGACGCTGTTGTATCCGTATTTTCTCGCATGGTTGAAGGCTGCACGGAGGATCCGTTCAGTTGCTCTCTTTGTAAATATCCGGGTTGATATTGATATCTCTTCCTTTGGTGTCCTTGAAAAATTCTGCACGAATTTGGGATGTGTCATTAATGCCTGATAAACCTGGTCAGGCGGATTGCTCCATTCAACGCCCCCATAAAGACCTTCAGTATTCTGACGAAATATCACCACATCCACGAGGGGCTCTTCGATATTATCTCCAATACCCCGGCGAATAAAATTCAAGGGGTTCCCTTTGTATGTATGGCAGGGACGAATGCAGATGTCAAGGTCAAAATACTGGCGAAGCCCAACACTTGGGCTGGAATATACAAATCCTTTTCCCCTGAGGGAAGGATCAAGTTCCTCCATTGCTTCATCTTTAGGTTTTGAAGTAATGGCACCAAATAAACCAATCCTGTGCTGTTCCAGTAGCTTCAGTGTTCTCTCAGGTAGCGGGTTTCCCTCTTTCCTCCAGAATTCCCAACCGATGTCGCCTTCAACATACTTTGCTTTGAATCCTGCTGCATCCAGGACCCTGATCGCCTGGTCGAGTACAGTCCGTCCGATTCCATCGCCGGGCATTGAAACTATTGTTCTGCTGTTCATCATAAGTCAGGTTTGAATAAGGTTTATTGAAGTTTATTATCTTTGATAAATATAAAACAAAGAAGCTGTCTGCAAATTGTTGTATATCATATTTCCAGGAAAAATATTACATAACATCTTTTTTGCAGAATACATAGATAACCTGAATTGAATGAAGAACTTACATCCTGCTGAACTTTGGAGATATTTCGACGAGATTCTTAAAATACCCCGCTTATCAAAGAATGAAGAGAAAATTTTAGATTACCTGAAGCAATTTGCAGTAAAAAACAAGCTTGATATAAAGAACGACAATGCCGGTAACTGTCTCATCACTAAACCTGCTACAAAGGGTTATGAAGAACGGCAGACAATAATACTGCAAAGTCATGTGGATATGGTTGGGGAAAAATTACTCGATGTTGACCATGATTTTAAAAAGGATGCCATAAAAGCAGTAGAAGCAGAGGGCTGGATCATGGCAGAAGGAACAACGCTCGGTGCAGACGATGGCATTGGTGTTGCTGCTTCACTGGCGATACTTGCAGACGATCGTCTGGACCACGGTCCTCTTGAATGCCTGTTCACAGTTGAAGAGGAAACGGGAATGACAGGTGCCTTCGGGATTGAGGAGGGCTTTATGAAGGGAAAAATCCTCTTTAACCTTGACTCGGAAGATGAAGGGGAGATATTTATTGGTTGTGCCGGAGGGATAGATACAATTGGCGCATTTCAGAAAGAGATGATCCCGGTCGGAGCAGAAAAGCTTGCATTTCAACTTATCCTGGAAGGTCTCCAGGGCGGACATTCGGGTGATGAAATACACAAGGGTTTTGCCAATGCAATTAAGCTTATGAATCGCATTCTTTGGGAACTTTCTCAAGCCTTCGGTATCAATATTTCAAAGTTCGAGGGTGGAAAACTCAGGAATGCAATTCCACGTGAAGCGTCGGCTGTAGTAGTTGTCAAAAAGTCAGAAATTGAGTTGGTTAAGTTAACTTATACAAAACTTGTCACAGAAATATCCAAAGAAATCAGGGAGGTAGAACCAGGTTTTAAAATTACTTTGGAAGAGATTGATCTCCCCCGGTACTGTTTCAGTGAAAATTTTCAGCAAAGACTTTTAGACCTGATCTATAATTGTCCTCACGGGGTGATCGGATGGAATGAAGATATCGAAGGGTTGGTTGAGACCTCTTCCAATCTTGCTATTCTAAGGGAAATTAAGGAAGGGTACACCGAACTGGTTACGAGCCAGAGAAGTTCTTCGGAATCAGCCAAAAGGCAGATAGCAGAGCAGATAGCTGCTCTTTTTATTAAGGCAAAAGGGGAGGTGAGACATTCTTCCGGATACCCTGGATGGAAGCCAAATAAAGATTCTGAAATACTAGCAATTTCTCTGCAGGTATACAGAAATTTATTCAAAAAAGATCCGGAAGTTAAGGCGATTCATGCCGGACTTGAATGTGGATTGTTCCTGCAGAAATATCCTTACCTGGATATGATCTCTTTCGGACCAACCATAAAAGGAGCACATACTCCCGAGGAGAAAATTGAAATTAAATCAGTACTCAGATTCTGGGAATTTCTTTTGGCGCTGCTAAAGAATGCACCCGTGGTAAGCCAGGTCTATTCAATGGGCTCAAAATCACCCTTTGAAACACCGCATACAGGGCAGGACCAGTTTTCCGGTATATCCTCAAAGGCTGTACCCGGAGGAATCCCTGAATCAGGGTCCCCTTCAACAGGATCATAGACAAAACCGCATATCGTACACTGGTATTTTTTCATTTTAAATCGATCTTTTTACAGCAGAACGAAGATAGCAAATAGACTGCTATCTGCAAAGCCATGTTATTACCCTTCCGGATCAAAGTGTCAATTGTCCCAACATATAGATCTTATAGAGTACTGCCATTGAGCCTGATACACCACTCCTGGCTAAAGAACAATCAGTATTTTCGCTTTTTAAATTTTACCGGTATTAATCTGTAAAATATTTTTTCTGTTTTCCACTAAATTGCACAAGCAGAAGAAGTAAATATCCGGTGGTTACTTCCCCTGAACTATAGTCCAGCTCCGAGCCACGCATACTGTGTGGGATCATATAGATTGCGAACAGGAAGAGCGCTGCGACGATTACCATCCAGGCCCTGTCTTTCCTGCGGTTTAAAAGGATAGCAGCAATCCAGATGATCACAGAGGCAAGTACCTTGTTGTCGGTAAGGTCCTCCCCAAACGGCCAACCAGTCCAGTAAGCGCCGAAGGCATATTTTTGAATGATGGGTCCCAGGATAAGTCCACCGATGACAAATAGAACAGCCGTTATAAGGGCATTTCGTTTATATGAACTGATCTTTGCCGCTGCCTGAAGCCCTGTTGCGTTTGACCATAGCATCGCGAAGAACATAAAGAAAATATGAGGTATAAGAACCCAGGCCGGAACTTCCCCCTTGAACCTGACTACTATATTTTCCTCAAAATTAAGATCTACGAGCCTGTCGTTTTCCCTGAGATTCAGATGGTACTCCAATTTTCCGGCTGGCGGTTGTGATGGTAAAAAAGCTATAAGATTGTTATCCAGCCTTTGCATTTCTATTGTATCCCAGGCGTCGTTTGTAGGAAAACGACGGTAAACTAATTCCCCTGAAAACTGAACAGGCAGAGCAAGTTCGATTAAGCAATCTGTTTCTCCTCCATGCGACCTTGGCAATTCAAATTTATAGGATCCTGATTCAGCTGGAAACTCAATATCAATAGGATAGGTGGGGCCTGTCATTCGCTGGTATACAGAGGCTGCCAGGGTTATAATGACAGCAATTACCCAAAATATGGTCTTTTTAATAATAATCTTCATCGTTTATAATTTAAGTATCAATTCTAATTGTTCTCCATCACGTTTAATCGTTACTACCACTGTCTCTCCCTCTTTTAAATCAGAAAGTCTTGCCATGTAATCCTGTACATTACCAACCGATTTACCTTCTATTGCTGTAATAATATCTCCACCCTTCATTCCACCGATAGCAGCAGGTTTTCCTTCAGTAACAAAAGACACAGGCATGCCTTCATTGCCATCATACATGACATCAGGCATCAAACCGAAGGTTATCATACCCATCCGGCTTCTTGAACCAGAGGATTCTTTCGGTCCTGCCAGTGTGAATTCAATTTTATCCGGAAGGTTGGCAAGGGCAATAGCCAGGTCAGACACGAAATACAATACCTCTTCCAAACCAGTATAATTGATCTTTTCCGGACTATCTGAGGGAGTGTGGTAATCGGGATGGGCACCGGTTGAAATAAAAAGCACAGGTACATCTTTTGCATAAAAGGATGAGTGATCGGAAGGACCATAACCGGCATCTGCATAAGCCATGCTGAAATTATATGGAGTATTCAGCGAATCGAGTAATTGTCTGAAAACAGGTGAAGTGCCCACTCCCCCTATCTGCAGTTGCCGTTCTTCATTGAGCCTGCCGATCATATCCAGGTTTATCATTACCTGTACCTTGGTAAGATCAACAGGAGCTTCATCAGCGAATTTCTTTGATCCGAAAAGTCCCATTTCCTCTGCTGCAAATGTGGTGAAAATAAAACTCCTGGATGGGTTCCTGCTCATCAGGTTCTGTGCAAGCTCAATTACACCTGCAACACCCGAGGCATTATCATCGGCGCCATAATGGATGGCTACTGCGTCCTGCCTTCGTGAGGAACTCCCTCGGCCACCCTTGCCAAGATGATCATGGTGAGCACCAATAATAACAAATTGATCAGACAGTTCCTTATCACGGCCTTTTAGTTGAGCCATAGTGTTAAATGTCGATATCTCACGCGTTAAAACTTCAGTTTCAAGTGTAATGCTTTGTCCTGTGGCCACTGGTCCCGAATTTACAGAGCTGAATGTTTCAACAAGTTTATCAAATGATCCTTCCCCGAATAATTCGGACACGAGGGAGAGATTCATGGCAGCGACCGGGATCGGAAGCGAAAGCTTTTTGCTGCTTTCAAGTGCCGGAATATGCTCATCAAATATATAAATTACGGCTGCAGCACCTAGATCACTGGCTTTCAGGCATTCTGCCCTTAAATAATTGTATGCATCATACTCACTCCGGGGCAGGTTATTTGGCAGGGGAAGCAATAAAATGTTTCCTTTTATTGACGGATCATCTGAATTAGCAATCCCTGCAGAAATATAGATTTCACCGTTAACAGTATCTGTGGAACTGAATCCGAGGATATTAAGGGTATTGTTATCCGTTGAAGACACTATATTACCTTCATAAATTATCCGGTTGTTTCCTGTTATACTGAACCCGCTCTCAACTTTGACCTCCTGTTTACCATTATTTCCAATGGATACCATGCCCGACCTATCCAATTTATCAATTATAAATGAGATGAGTACTGAATCTTCCGGTGTTCCCGGGTAGCGACCCTTCAGGCTATCACCAGCAAGAAAACCAATGGTTTCTTCTAGTTCGGGTACTGTTATTTCAGTATCAAAAACCGGTTTGCATCCCTGGTTGAATATTATTACTAATAGACTGTAAAGCAGGATTTTGTTTGATTTCATTGAATGATTTTTTAAGCGTTGCTAAAATAGTTATAATAAAATTCAAAAAAAACTTGACAAGTATGTTATATTAAAATACTTTTACGAAATAGTTTGACAATGATGTCAAATTTTTAAGTAAAACTAATTGGTTTAAAATGGAATTGAATACCCAGGTTGAAATGAACATTCTTTCTGCAGCTGAAAAAGTGTTTTACAGGAAAGGAAAAGATGGCACTTCAATGCAGGACATAGCTGATGAAGCCAATATCACGAGGACATCGTTGAACTATTATTACAGGAGTAAGGATAAGCTGTTCGAGGCAGTTTTCAGAAATACCATGGAACAGTTCGTTCCGAAAATTTATGAATTGGTGAATTCCGGGAAAGCGGTAAGGGATTTCCTTCCGGCATTAGTGGAGATCATCATTGATACGATAATAGAGCGACCACAGATACCAGTTTTTGTTTTACAGGAACTCTCTTCCAATCCGGAAAGATTAACACAGGTCTATTTGGATCTTGGCATCGATCCTGCAAAAACTATACATATCCTTGAAAATAACGATGAACTTAGGTCGATGGCGATTGATCCCCGCCAGTTAATAATGAACGTTATCAGCATGTGCATTTTCCCGTTTGCAGCTAAGCCACTCCTAATGGGCATAATGTTCGGCGGGAATGAAGGTGCCTATATTGCAGCCATGAAGGAAAGAAAAGTCCTGATCCCGCTCATGATTGAAAATATGATTAAATCAAATAAACAATGAAAATACTGATAACTGGTCTTGGTCTGTTGATGGCCATCAGCATTCAGGCACAGGATACCCTGTCATTCGAAGCCTGCCTTGAGAAGGCAGTGGAAAATTCCCCGAGGCTTAAGGACCGGCAGATCATTGACGATGAGGGTTCCCTCATGGTTGAGAATATCAAGACAAATTGGTATCCTAGTCTCACTTTAAACGGCAAGGTATCATACCAATCCGATGTGGTATCTATTGAAATTGACCAGAGCGGCCTGCCTTTTTCTTTCCCGGCGATGCCACACGAGCAGTTCGGATTGAACCTGGATGTAAGACAAACCCTTTATGACGGTGGATTTTCCAGGCAGAAAAAAGCTTATGAGCAGGCGTCAGCTGCTGCTGCTATGCAGAAAGTGGATGTTGACCTTTATGCACTGAAGGAACAGGTTGTAAACCTCTATTTCACTGTACTGATCCTCCAGGAAAGCCGGAATAACCTTGAAATTGCCCTTGGGAACCTGCAAGCCAGGGAAAATGTGCTTCAGTCGGCGGTGGCCAATGGGATCGCTGAAGTCAATGATCTCCAGGTTATCAGGGTGGAGATGATCAGGCTTCTTCAATCCCTTTCTGAGATCGATGCTGCCCGGAATGGTGCAATACAAATGTTGAGTGTATACATTGGAAATGATCTCGGTGAGGAGGTAAAACTGCTGATGCCAAAGCTGAATATTGCGGATGAAGATATACTTAAACGTCCGGAATTGGGGTGGTTTGACCTTCAATCTGAATTGTTGGAGGCAGGAAAGGAACTGACCGCAGTTCAGCGCATGCCTAAATTCTTTGCCTATGGCCAGGCTGGTGTCGGGATGCCGGGCTACAATATGTTGAATGACCAGGTGGATACCTATTACCTGGTGGGTGCAGGGGTTCAATGGAATATCTGGGACTGGAACAATACCAGTCGAGAGAAGCAGATCCTGGAAAAAAAGAACCAGGTCGTACAGCATTCAAAGGAAACATTTGCCATGAATCTGAAAGCCGGAATGGGAAAGGAATTTCAAACGATGGAACACCTGAAAAAAACCATTGATATGGATGATAAAATGTTGGAAATGAGGATAGATATTACTGCTAATGCTGCCACAAAGCTTGATAACGGTGTAATTTCCGCAAGCGATTATCTCCAGGTAATGAATGAGGAAAACCTTACCAGGATAGGAAAGTCAACACACCGATTACAGCTTTTAAAAGCCATCGCCAATTATAACTTATTGAACGGAACACTTTAATTTGATCAAAATGAAACGAATATTTATTCCATTATTAGCAAGCCTTTTTCTGCTTCCTTCCTGTTTAAACGACCAGGATGTCTCGGATGCATACGGCAATTTTGAGAGCATCACTGTTATGGTTTCTGCAGAGGTCGGGGGAAAACTCTTGTCACTTTCAATTGAAGAAGGACAGAAACTGACGCTTAATGAAAAAGTTGCGGTATTGGATACCATGCAGTTGCATCTTAAAAAGGAACAACTCTTTGCAGCGATCAGGACCATAGATACACGTATTGCAACCTTGAATGCCCAGATCGCTACCCAGAAAGTGCAGATGAAAAATCTTGAAAGGGAAAATCAGCGTCTCGAAAATCTCCTGAAGGATGGTGCCGCCACAGAAAAACAGAAGGATGATCTGGAGGGAAATACTGAACTGCTGGAATCGCAGATGAGAGGGATGGAAAGTCAGAGATCAACGCTTGCTGCAGAAAAATCGGGACTGAAGATCCAGGTCGACCAGGTAAATGATCAGATCAATAAGGCGATCATCAGAAATCCGGTTGAAGGCGTGGTGCTGCAAAAGTATAAGCAGCAGGGAGAAATCGTGGCACCCGGCCAGTCGATTTACAAGGTAGCAAACCTGAATACACTCATACTTCGTGCCTATATAAGCGGTCAGCAGCTGACAAGCGTAAAGATTGGGGAGGAAATAACAGTAAGATTCGACGGCGAGGAAGGGATCCGGGAAATGAAGGGGATAGTGACATGGGTATCCTCCCAGGCTGAATTTACGCCGAAGATTATCCAGACCAGGGAAGAACGA
>CAYSAH010000076.1:0-11612 GCA_964428945.1 uncultured Bacteroidaceae bacterium
CAATACAGCCGAACTTTAGTAAGACTTATGATCATTAGAGGACACAAAACCTTCCCCTCTCAAAGAATTGCCCCTCATTTATGCTTATTATATTTTGAAGAATATATACAAATTGTCCTTTCATGTTAAGATACAGGAACAGGTTTGTCCTTGCTTTTTCTATATTTTAATGATCCTTTTTACGGTGGAAAAGCTTCCGTTTGTAAGTCTCAGGAGGTAGATACCATTCCTGATAGAGGAAGTATTTATTTCGAAATTATTTGATTTGTATGATTCTGAAAACAGCTTCCTCCCTTCAGCTGAGAAAACTTCAACTCCCGTGTCATACATCCATCCGTCCTGGTTAAGCTCAACATGAAGCTTATCTTTAAACAGTGTTGGATATACATTGAATATTTTCTGACCAGGGTTCATTATCCCGTTCAGGCTGTCCAGCTTAACGGTGATAATAAAATCCTGTGTCGATATTGCACCGCAGGGATTGGTATAGCTTGCCGTGTAAGTTGCTGTTTCTTCAGGTGTAACCAAAACTGACCGGGAAGTTGATTCCAGGTCTGGGCCGCTCCAGCTCCATGTCCCTCCATTGGCTGGCTGCGGATCCAGGTAAACTTCAGTGCCGGGGGATATCGTTACCGTGTCAGTGAGTTGCCAGATCCCTCCGAAGACTGCCAGGTAAGGGGTTATGAGCGATGGAAAACAGTCCCCGGTTACATTGAATACCGCTGTACTAGTTGCCCCGCAGCTGTTTGTGAAAGTGACGGCAGCAGTGGTGCCTGTTTCTCTTGAGATCGTCTGCTCGCGTCCGGTACCTGAGAGACCGGCTCCGGACCAAAGCCATGATCCATCGCTTTCAACAGCCGGGCTTAGCAGTACCGAGGAGCCCAGGTGAACCGGAGCGCTGTTGACGGTTCTCCAGTTTCCATTATCAATTTTGTTATTCATCGTGATCGAGTCCGCTGCACATCCCTCTCCCCAACCATATGTTGCCATGATATCAGGAACTTCATCCAGTGTTATCACAAGTTCATGATTGTATACTTCCTCAAGGTAATCTGTATCTGTATCGGTAAGCCAGCTTGTGTGCCATTGCATCCACCAGGACCAAAGTGCACCCTGGTCGCGGCACTGATCCGGATGCGGCGGGATTCCGCATTCGTGGTAAGCGATCGGCATCGGGTTATGATCAACTATCGCTTTAACTGCATTGTACATTGTAAGGTGTGATCCATCGCCACCATCATAGGTGTCGGAACCGGCTATATCAACCCAGGCATCCCCCGGATACCATGAAGCAGCGGGAGGATTGGCATAGCAGAAAACCCAGATCAGGTTGTTCAGTCCCCTTACATTCACAAAATAGTCGTACATGGTGATCCAAAGCTGCTTAAAAAGTTCCGGCCCCTGTTTTCCCCACCAGAACCAGCCGCCATTCAGCTCGTGAAAAGGACGCCAGAGGACAGGAATATTTGCATCCCTTAGCGCCTCCAGGCGGTTTGCCTTGATCTCAAGTTCGGACCACATGGAATTGTATTCCGGCGTGCCTTCTATGAAACACTGGTTGATATCGATCGTGGCCTTGCTGTTCTCGTATCCTTCTCCAACTGCAGGGGCGCCCCAGTGCCACATGATCGTGGGGATGCCTCCCGAATTCCAATAGTTTTTTGCCCGTTGTACCTCTGTGGAATTGGCTGCTTCATGAATAAAATCAAAACCTGCTATTGCAGGCTTTCTGCCGGTATTTTCGAATACATAATTGATCTCGTTCACTCCCCAGGGAGCCCACATCTGTCCTGAGAGTATCTTCTTGCCATACATATCCTGCAGGTACCGGAAAAGTGCCACTGCTTCCGGTGAAGGATCCGGATTGACCAGTGGTTTATCCTGGTAGGGATAAGTCTGGGCATGAAGCACATTTGAAGAAACACAGAGGAGCATGCATCCAAGGAAACTAACTGTAAACGATATGAGGAATTTGTTTTTCATGTACAATGTAAGCGTTCAAACCTAAACAATATTTTACAAATTCTGTAATCCGGGATGAACTTATGCATTATACAGACTGATTCCAAGGGTGAAGGATTGCACAGGAACATCCGGATAATTTACAGCGAAAACCAGTAATTTATTTTCAGCATGAAGATGTTGCTTCCCTGCAATCCAAAAAGATCTCCTGTAATATCAGTGATCGGATTATAAGCACCCCGCCAGTCGGAGCGGTCATGGGCCCACACGAAATAAATGGTTGAACCTGGCAGGTATTCCCAGCGAAAAACAAAATTTGAACGGTACTGGATGAAGCTGAAATCCGGTTCTGAAAACGCCAGTGACTTACCATCAATCTCAAATTCATACATGGCGGAGACAGGATCCCAGGTTTCATCCAAAGGATCAAAACGATTCAGCAGGTCACGATCAGCGGCCCGATTTACCCTCCGGAAATCGCTGTAATCTCCTGCTGAAAAGTAAGGGTTCCCATAGTATTGAAGTGACAATTCAGGCGTAACAAAGAATTCTCCCCTGAGGGTAAGCGAGGCTGTGTTTCGATCAATATTTCCAACAATTGTATGTCTTGAACTTCCCTGGTTCAGGGTAGCCACATATTGTTGATAATGTTTATATCCTGACAGCTCCATGATACCGGAGAGCCTCAGTCTGCGAACAGGCAGCCAGGTGATCCGCGTGCTGACAATATCGCTGAAAAAATGTTCAGATGCAGAACCGTTATGGTAATACCCAAATCTTGCAAACAGGTCCTTTGAGGTGTTTGAAGCTATTGAGAAACCAGCAAGGTAGAAAGGGTCGTTCCTGAGTGCAGGACCACCACGTAGCTCCCTCGGGTCGAGGTGGGAAAAGTCGTATCTGAGATTCAGGGAAAGGGACCAGAGTTTCAGGTTTGAAACAGAAAAATCAGCTCCCAGCATATTCATATTCAGTTCCCCACCGAAACTCCAGCTTGCCTCCTGGTAAAGCTCAAGCATGTAATCCCGGATATGTTTGGTGGGTTCGTTCATATCATAGGATATCTCTGTTCTTCCACTTATAAAATCGGATTGCCTGATGTAACCCATATCATTCAGGTTCAGGCCCGGGCTCCGGTACTGAGCCTGGCCGAAGAAGTTCAGTTTCCCTCCCTTTTTCCCTGCTTTAATGAGTCCGCCGTGGCCTGACAGGGACTCCAGGGTGCTGTCGACTTCAAGGTGACTGGCATCCGGCCGCTGGTAGCGATGGTTGTGGGAAAGCTGTTTAAGCAATATGGCCTCGGGCGTTCCATTCAGCTGGCTCACGATCGATTTTGCCTCTATGAAATAGTTCCTGTTCTTCCATTGGTGCAGCAGGTCGATACCCCCTGTATATGCCCCGGTCGGGAGAAATGCGAGGCTGGATGGCTCATCGGAGATCCTGTTCACGGCACTGAAGAATCCGCCAAGGCTTGAGTTTCCTCCCTTGAATTCCTGTTTTACCCTGGAGGCCAGGTAAGAGCTAAAAGGTGAGGCTTCGATCTCTTCTTCATGTCCGGTCCCATCTGTTCCAATTGCTGTTTCCCCGGAAGTGAGTCCGTTCACCAGTCCGACTGAAAGGCCATTCCTGCTCTTCCCCGTTATCTTTGCCGCGCCGAGAATTGTTGTCCTGTCGGGAATAGCGGATATCTCAAGGTCACCATATGTTCCCGGAAAATCAGGAGCACTTCCGATCCTTCTCGAATAATAAGGGATATCTCCTCCCAGTTCAAAATCGAAGATGTCGTTTCCTTCCAGGAAGAAGGGCCTTTTTTCATCGAAGAAGGTTTCGAAGGCTGAGAGGTTTAGTATGGACGGATCGGCTTCCACTTGTCCGAAGTCTGGATTTACGGTAAGGTCGAGTGTAATATCGCTGCTGATGCCTACCTTGGCATCGATGCCTCCATTGAATTTAAAAGGGTTTCCTTCATTTACAGGGTTGTTGTATGCACCGAGCAGGTATGGAAGGATCTCCACCTGCCTGGAATTTTTAATTCCATTGATACCCTCCAGTTTTCCGAAGAGATAAACCATGGCCGGTGCCTCAACCGGGATGTATTGCCATTGATCCTCCTCTTTTTTCCGGTCGATCCACCTCCACACGTGCATTCCCCATGTATATTCCTCCTGCCTTGCATACCTGAGCTGGCTGAAGGGGATGCTCATTTCTGCTACCCAGCCGGTATCATTTATGGCTGTTGCACCATCCCATACTGCATCCCAGTTGAAATCCCAGAGATAATCGCCTTTATGTTTCAGGTCCATTTTCTGACCGGCGGCACTAAGGTTGAATTCAAAGGCAGTGCGTTTGTCGTAATAGCTGTCGATGGCGATCCCGGTCATATCCCCGGTAATGGCATCCCGGCGGTCGAGCTTGTCACGTATCTTCCCGGGCTCCCTATCCTGGCATACGATCGCCACAAAGAGATTTGAATGATCGTACAGTACCTTTATATAGGTTGATTCGCTGCCTTTCGCACCACCAAAGGGCTGCTGCTGCGTGAAGGCTCCCTGCCATTCCCCCAGGTACCAGATGGAATCATCGAGCACACCATCGATCCTGGGAAGCGGAAGGTCGCCAATGTTTTCCGAGGTGTAAATGCGCTTATTGCTCAGCAGCGAATCGAGGTCCTGCGAGAACAGCCCGGTTGAGAGGCAAAGCATTGTGGCGAGGACGAGAATTATGCGATCAGTTCCCTTCATAGGAATCAGCTTGTTGGTGCTTGGAAATCTGCAGACCTAAATTAAGGAAATTATCGTTCCCTGTAATTACCGAATAAAACATCTTATTATTTGTTGAAACAAAAAAGGTCCGCCTTCAATTCACGGTGAACATCCGGCGGACCATGAAACAAAACAGGCATTATCCTTTCACAATTATTCCAAAGGATTCAATTTGTTGCGGTTGATGTCTGAAGGCTTCCGCATCACTTATACCGAAGAATCGGGATTAGTGATACGGGGATACGGAAGGTGATCCCACAGTGAATGTGATCGGGATATGATGCAGGTCGTGAGAGCGCCTGGAGTGGCTTACCGGGGGTCTATTATTTCTTAAGGGCTTTACTTTTCATTGCTTTGCCTTACAAATTTCAGATCGAGTATGATCCAAAGAATTTGTCTGACAGAGACAGGTCGAGATCCCGGATGCCAGGGACAGGGAGTTACGGGGTGTAATCCTTATAGTTTATAAAAGACCAGGGTAGTCTTTGATATTTCTCCCCTGAATCCTTCTGATTCCTGGTAGATGGTCAGGATGGTTCCATCCTCTCCCAGGGTCCATTTTTCGGTGCTTTTCAACTCGCTGGTATTTTCCCCCCGGGTAATAGTTGTTACAGAATTAATAAACATTGCCGGGGGTTTACTTTCCCATGTCACTTTCGATGTTTTTGGTGACCTCCAGGACAATGATCTCATCTCCTTTCCTTCCAGGTCGATCTCTTCTTCGGTGCTGCGATCGTCTCCCCATTCACCAGGCAAACTTTTTCTTACAAACATCCGCTCCTGGTCCTGCCAGATACGCATTAGAAAAGGAAGATTGCCCGTTCCTCCGTTCCCGTTATCACTCATATCTTCCCGGAAGATCCAGTCACCTGAAAAATCAATAAGCTTTTGGTTTTCGAGCGGCAGCTTTGCGAGTCCGCAGGCTTTCCGGAAGGGATTCATCACCTTCCAGTAATCCTTGTCCTCCTTGCTAAGGATCCTGGAATCGTTCACGAGAACCTGGTGATCGGCTTTTGAAATATTCCTTACCATGCCTGCCCAGATCACCCAGGAGGTCCACATGGGTTGTTTGTCGAGGATATCCGGCATTGGAGGAACACCTACTTCGCCGAACAACAGGGGTTTGCCCTTTGAAAGGACCATGAGGCTGTCGTAATAGTCCTGGTTGAAATCGCTTCCATAGACATCCAGTGAAGCAATATCCAGGTATTCGCCGCCCGGGTAGAAATTCGAAAATTTCCTTACCGGGGTGGAGGGCCTGTCCACGTTCCACACCCAGACCAGGTTAGTGAGTTTATGATAGTTCACGTAGCGATCGAAGAGTTGCCGGTAAAGATCCGCTGTGCTGTATTCCCCGACCCTTCCTCCCCACCAGAACCAGTCGCCATTCATTTCGTGGTAGGGTCTCCAGAGAACAGGGACACAGGCAGCCTGAAGCTTCTTCAGGTAAAAGGCAACGGAATCGACCTGTTGGCACCAACTATTATAAAGTGCTGTTCCAGGGGTGAGTACATCCCTGAACTGCTCATCGAGCAGTTGTCCCTGTATGCTTGCCAGTGATGAGGGATCTGCATTTGGTCCCGGTCTGAATGTGACAGGCTCATCAGCAGTCGGCGGCACTGCGTGCCAGCAGAGTGTGATTATTGATCCATTCTTATGCTGCCTGATTGCTTCCTCAACGATATCCGGCCGCGCGAGGTAGCTGTCTGAATTCCCATCTTCCGCAAATCCCATATCGGAGCTCCAGATCGCAGGAGTCTGACCGATATAGCGTGCTGCAAAAAGCGTGTTCCTGTCTTTCGTGTTGGGGTAATTATGCTGCCCGGTGAGGGTGTACTTTCCGGAAATCGAATAAAAAAGATCGAGCAGTGCCTGTGCCTCGGGTGAAGCTTCCGGGGTAACAGCTGTTTGTCCGTGTAAAACGGAATAACTGCCGAAAGCTAAGCACAATAAGCCAATTTTTACAGGTTTTAGCTTCATATCTGTGTTGGTTTAGGATGTAAAGAAGCAGTTTGATGGTGTAATTTAAGGAAATAATTCTAAGCAGGGACCTGCTGACTCAAACAATGCAGGGTTCCGAAACCCCATATCAGGTCGATGGCACTTAGCCCGATAATTTCCCTTCCCGGGAAACAGGAAGCAATTATATTCAGGGCTATTCTGTCATTTGAATCATTAAAGGTAGGTACAAGGACAGTTTTATTCAGGACCAGGAAATTGGCATAGCTCGCAGGGATGCGGATGCCATCGAAGATCAGTTTGTGGGGCATCGGGATTTCGACGATCGCCGGAGAGGAGCCATCTTCGAGTTTAGCAACTTTCAGTCGTTCCAGGTTATCCTGTAGCACGCCATAATTTTCATCCTTCCTGTCGGATTCGACGACGGCAAGGACGGTATTTTCATTTACAAACCTGCATAGGTCATCAATGTGCCCGTGGGTGTCATCCCCGATTATGCCTTTGCCCAGCCAGATCGTATTTGTTATCCCAAGATATTCCCTGAAAACTGCCTCATAGTCGGCTTTTGTAAAACCCGGGTTCCTCACCTGGATTTTTGGATCCAGCAGGCATTCCCCGGAAGTCATGAGCGTGCCTTTACCGTTGGAGTCGATCGCTCCGCCTTCAAGAACCACAGGTTTGCCTTTGTACATTGCTTTTGTAAGCGGGAGTTCCAGGGCCGCGGCCACCTTTGAAGGCACATGCCTGTCGAGCCGGAAGTTTTTATATTTCGCCCAACCGTTGAAGTTGAAATCCAGGGCTTCGCTGTTCCCATCCGCATTTTTCAAGATGATAGGTCCGGAATCCCTCATCCAGCTTCTGTTGGTCCTGTGAATAATATAGGATACATTTGATTTGTTTACATGGGCTGTGGAAAGCATTTCATCTACCCTGGATTTTAGTTTTTCATCGGAAACCACCAGGTAGACTTCCTCCACAGATGCAATTTTCTTTATGAATTCGACAAGCGCCCATTGGATGGCCTTGTATTTCCCGGGCCAATCCTTTCCGTCGTGGGGAAAAGAAAGAATGATCCCTTTTTGTTTTTCCCATTCGGCAGGGAATCTTCTGTTTTCGACACTCATGTTCTAATCAATTGCCCGTTTAACGATATCGCCGTATTCATCTATCCTGCGGTCCCTGAAAAAGGGCCAGTTCTGGCGGACATTTTCCAGCAGGTCGAGGTCCACTTCAGCGATCAGTATTTCTTCCTTGTCGTGCGAAGCCTGTGCAAGTATCTCCCCTTGAGGTCCGGCGATGAAGGAAGCGCCCCAGAACTGTATCCCGTTTGTTCCGGGTACATATTTTTCCAGCCCTGTGCGGTTTGCTGCGGCAACATAGATCCCGTTTGCAACGGCATGGCCCTTCATCACATTCTGCCATGCGCTGTATTGTTTTTCCCCATATGCTTCCATTTCGTGTGGAGCCCAGCCGATTGCCGTCGGATAAATAAGTATCCCGGCACCCCTGAGGGCAGTAAGCCTTGCAGCTTCAGGATACCACTGGTCCCAGCAAATCAGGGTTCCGATCTTCCCTTTTTGCGTTACTATGGTTTTGAAGCCGAGATCACCCGGGGTGAAGTAAAATTTTTCATAGAAGTTGGGATCATCCGGGATGTGCATTTTCCTGTACAGGCCGGCTTCTGATCCGTCTGTATCGATAATATAGGCACTGTTGTGGTATACCCCTGACATCCGCTTTTCAAAAAACGGAACAATTATAACGACACCCAGTTCTTTGGCCAGGGTACTGAACGCAATAAAGGATGTTCCGTACAAGGGTTCTGCAAATTTAAAATTCTCAACATCCTCGCTCTGGCAGAAGTAGTGACTGCTGTAAAGTTCGGGCAGCGAGATCACTTCGGCGCCCAGGGCGGCTGCTTTCCTTACCCAGCTCAAACATTTCTCCAGGTTGTTCGCCGGTTTGTCGTTCAGGTTGAGCTGTATGACGGAAACCTTGTACTTTCGATTCATGGTGTGAGAATTTTCGATATAAAAATAGTAAAATTTGGAGAAGGAGGTTGGGAGAGGTTGGGAGAAGGGCAGCAAGCTGCTCTTTTTACCACAGAGGAACACTTAGTTTTTCAACAGCAGGACGTGGTGGGAGTTTGGGGGAGAAGAGTTAAGGAGGAGCAGCAAGCTGCTATTTTAAACGCAGAGGGCGCGGAGGAACACAGAGTTTTGCATGGGGCAGCAAACTTGGTGTCCATAGATGGACAAAGATGTGTAGCAGACCTTATCCTCCGTGCTCCTTTGAACCTTTTTGTATCAGCTGAAATACACGAGCAAGGCACAAGGCTTTTGATGCCGGTGAAAGCTAAGGCATATGACTCGTCCTGAAACAGGTTCACAAAAAATGCAAACAAAATTCAGGATTATGAAGAACTATGCAGACCATTTATCAAACGAGTTAAATGGAATGGAGGAAAGATGCAGGGAAACATAGATCCGATGCTCTATTACAGTGTAATCCCCTCACCGGTCTAACCCGCGGTCCCGAAGCGCTTTTTCGCCTCTTCAATAATTGCTATAGTGGCAGTAGCTCCAATTCTCGTGGTACCTGTTTCCATAACCTCAAGGAAATAATCGAGATCGCGGACTCCACCTGCCGCTTTTACCTTAACAAGAGGACCGGAATGTTTACGCATCAGTTTCAACTGTTCAATTGTGGCTCCTTTGTAATTGTAATCTCCATTTTCCTGCTTGACAAATCCAAAGCCTGAGGATGTTTTTACATAGTTGCAGCCAGTTTTTGTGCAGAGTTCGCAGAGCTTTATGATGAATTTGTCATCCGGCATATAATCATTTTCAAAGATCACCTTCAGAATTGCATTGTTGCGTTTGGTCACTGCAACAATTGCGGCAAGCTCTTCTTCAATGTATTCCCAGTCTCCCTGGAGCGCTTTTCCTATATTGATCACCATATCGATCTCTGTTGCCCCATCCTGGATGGCAACTTCCGTTTCAAATACTTTTACATTTATTGAGCTGTTCCCGTGAGGAAATCCTATCACACACCCGACGGCAACATCGGAACCCTTTAATATACCGGAAGCCTGCTTCACAGCGTATGGTTTAACGCAAACAGATGCTACGTCATAATCAAGTGCCACTTTGCACTCCTTTACAAGTTTATCGTCATCAAAGGTCGGGTGAAGGATCGAATGGTCGATCATCTTTGCGATTTGTTTTACCTTATTCATCTTATTAGTCTGATATGATTTAATTAGTCAGCCAAAAATACTTCTTCTTTGTAAATTTCATCTTTAAAATTCTGATCAGAATGAAGCAATTTGGGTCAGTTTCACTTATTCCCTTATTTCAACTAGAGCTTCACAAAGCGCTACTAGATTTTCAACCGGAACGTTTGCCTGGATATTATGTACAGTATTGAAAACAAATCCCCCATCCTTTCCGAATACTTCACAGGCATGTTTTACCTGGGCCTTAATCTCATCAGGTGTACCAAAGGGAAGTACAAGCTGGGTATCCACACCACCTCCCCAAAATACAAGGTTTCTTCCGTATTTGATTTTCAAATCTTCAGGCACCATGTTTTTTGCATTGATCTGAACGGGATTAATAATATCAAATCCGGCATCAATAAAAGCCTGCATCAGGGGATCCACTGAACCACACGAATGCTTGAAAGTTTTCCATTCGGTATGCTTATGGATCCAGTTGTTGATCTTCCTGTAATAAGGGGCATAGAGTTCATTGAAAGTCTCCACGGAGCAAAACTGCGAGTCCTGTGTACCGAAATCAGTACCGCAGATAAATATTGCCTGCGGGATATTTCCAACCACAGCAAATATTTTCTCAAGGTTTTTCAGTGCGATCTCCGATTGACCCTCGAATACTGCATGGACATAATCCGGCCGCATGATGGTGCTCATGTACCAGTCGGATATATCCCTTATTCCTTTCGGCTCCTTCAATTGCATCGCGGGTACCAGCGCTATATCGCCAAATGCTGTTCCACCGAAATTAGCAATCACACCTTTACCGGTAAGTGCAGCATTTTTTGCCTCGCTTTCAAGATACGCCAGTTCCTGCTCTGTTATCGGGGCAAACTCTTCAAGATTATCTTCCACTGCAAGCCTGGTATCGTCAATTGCTTGCTGACGGTTCAGGGCATCAAAGAAAAAGGAGTCTTTCGGCATTTTGGCACTGGGCGGAACTGAAAGATCCCCTCCGGGATGGATCAGCAGGTTTCCCGATGCATCATAGGTAGTGTTGAATTCACCGGGAACAAGTACTTCCTGCCCCCAGAAGGTCTTCATCGGACGCCAGTTCTCATTCAGTATCCCAAACATATTCCTTTTTCCGCCTATCCCTATGATATCTATCCCGATGGCATCGATCAGGTCCGGCTCCACCTCTCCCAGCATTTGATAAGGCTCAGTTACCTTTATGGGGTGGTCTTCAAGTCCAAAATGAAGTCTCAGGTTTCTGACCGCCCTAACATGAATGCCTGTTACCGCCGTTCCGCCAAGGTCAAGCGGGATAGTTCCTGACTTGTGCTTCAGCGCATTTTGAAGTTTTTCTCGTGATGTCATTTATACCTTATTTGATACAGCCCTCATAACATGCAGGTTCTCTGCCGGGGTAAATACTGTTATTTCACAGCCTCCTGAAATTATAAATTTTCTTTCTTTTTCTTTGATAAGGAGGTTAAAAACTGATTGCCTTAATTTATCCGTGGAAGAATCCTGAATTTCCACCGGATTGATGTTGCCGCAGCGGATAACCTCAGGCCCCATAATCCGGAAAGCAATATCGGGGTCAACCTGCCAGTCAATATCCAGAATGTCAATCTCCAGGTCTTTTAAAGAGGGAAGGAGATGAGTAATATCTCCGCAAATATGCAATTTTACCCTGGCCCCTTTTTCAT
>CAYSAH010000077.1:0-11572 GCA_964428945.1 uncultured Bacteroidaceae bacterium
ATTAGTAAAAACCGGATCTTCTCCTTTATTAATATTGCAGGACTGGCAATCGGATTCGCCAGTGCGATACTGATCATATTGTTCATATCCCAGGAGTTAAGTTTCGACAGGTTCCACAAAAATGCCGACAGGATCTACAGGGTATATGTTGATGGAAATATTGGGGAGCAAAAGTTTCGTGGAGCCTGGACAAGCTACACTGTTGCCCCGTCTGTTGCCAGGGAGATCAGTGAAATTGAAGATTTTGTGCGACTTGAAGTTTTTCCGCAACAATTTGTGTGGCGCGAAAATGTTAAAGAAATTGAAGATAATGTTGTTTTCGCTGATTCTTCTTTTTTCAGGATTTTTTCCCTTGAATTACTCTACGGAGATCCCGAAACAGTCCTTAATAATCCAAATTCTGTTGTGATTACCAGGGAAAAGGCCCTTCAGTATTTTGGCACCCTGAATCCCCTGGGTGAAACCCTCGAATTTAATAATGAAGGGAATTTCTATGTTGTTACAGGAGTTATGGAAGAGTTGCCCGAAAACTCCCATTTCTTCTGCGACTTCCTGCTGTCCATGTCAAATATCGAGGAGAGCAGGAGCGATGACTGGTTCTCCAATTCGATATATAGTTATCTTTTGCTCGATAAAGACGCAGATTATAAGGAGGTGGAACAAAAGATGAACCAGGTAATGCTGAAAAATATCCGTCGTCAGCTTAAGGAGATCCTGGGAATAACACCTGAGCAGTGGGTCGAGGGAGGAAACGCTTTTGGAATTTACCTGCAGCCCTTAAAGAATATACACCTTAATCCTGACATTGATTTTGGCGAGGAGAATTGCATAAGGTCGGTGAATGACAGGACCTATATCTATATTTTTGCCCTGATTGCCTTTTTTGTTCTTGGCATTGCAAGTATAAATTTCATGAATCTCTCAACTGCGCGTTCTGCAATCAGGGCAAGAGAGATCGCTATGCGAAAGGTGGTAGGATCGCAAAGGGGGCTGCTGATCAGGCAATTTATCACCGAATCTGTTATTCTCAGCTTCCTTGCCCTGATCCTTGCATTTTTTATGGTTGAGACCACCCTTCCCATATTCAACCATACCATGGGTATTGTTCTGAATTTTCATGCCATCGGAAGGGGAGTAATATTGCCCGGAGTTCTTTTACTATCATTAATGGTCGGTTTGCTTAGCGGAATATATCCGGCCTTGTTTCTTTCAAATTATAATCCGCTGGCAGGATTAAGGGGTGGAGCCCTAAAAGGAAAGCGAGCTTCTTTTTACAGGAGTGCTATGGTGATTATCCAGTTTACAATTTCTATTGCAATTATTGTCGGAACCCTTATCGTTTCGAAACAGGTAGACTTCCTGGTGAACAAGGATCCCGGGTTCAAGGATAAGAATATTGTGGTGATCGATCGTATATATCCGCTTGGTAATAAGTTAAATGTATTTTGTGAGGAAATTGAAAAGATCCCCGGGGTTTTAAAAGTATCTAATTCAAGTACCTACCTGGGTTTCAGTAACCTTTCCAGTTCCCTGCAGGTAAAGGGGGCCGACCGGTCAACAAATTTCATGTTTGATATAAATTTCGTGGATCCTGACTTCCTTGATACCTATGGACTGTCTATCTGGAACAATACAGGCAGGTTTTTTAGCAAGGACGACCTGAATGATACCATGGCAGTTGTGCTTAATGAAACGGCAGTTAAGGAATATGGATTTAAAGATCCACTGAATACAGTAATCCAAAGTCCCACTGGCGATGGAGGTGTGATTGAGTATAAAGTTATTGGAGTGCTGAACGATTTTCATCACAGTACCCTTCGTAAAACGATCAGCCCCTATATGCTAGCTTATAAAACTGAGAAAAGGTCCCAATCGGGTTACATCAGTGTCAGGTTTGAAAAACAGAGTGTATACAATGCGAACACCATCAAGAAAATAAATCAGTTATGGAATAACATAACCGACGATGAACCTTTTCAATATTTCTACCTGGATGATGAGTTGGATAAATATTACAGGGAAGAAGAGAGAACCGGGAAAATAACCCTTCTTTTTTCTATCCTTGCGATAATTATAGCAAGCCTGGGGCTGTTGGGTCTTACAATCTTCAATACCCAGAGACGGATCAGGGAAATTGCGATCAGGAAGGCAATGGGTGCAAGTTTATGGGACCTGCTGATGATCATCTCCAGGGAGATCCTTGTATTACTTGGCATCTCAGTAATAATCGCCTGGCTTACAGCATTTCTGTTTATGAGAAAGTGGTTACTTGGATTCCCCTATAATATCGGCTTTACTCCTGAAGTATATATTCTTGCTGCCCTGGCTGCATTTACAATTGCAATGATCACCGTGAATACCATTACCCTTCGCGCCGCTCAGAGTAACCCGGTCGACTCGCTCTACCACGAATGATGTTAAAATAAGCCTTCCAGGTGACGGACCAGCCTTTCCAGGTCTTTTGGGGTGTCCACCCCTATGTTATCATATTCAGTAAGACGGGTACTGATAACAAAGCCGTTTTCCAGCCACCTCAGCTGCTCCAGTGATTCTGACATTTCAAGTCTTGAAGGTGGAAGCTTGCAGATCGATCTCAGCACAGAAACACGGTACCCATAGAGACCAATGTGCTTGAGGTAGATACTGTCCTTCTCCAGGCTTCCCTGCTTCAAATAGGGGATCACAGAACGTGAAAAGTATAAGGCCTGCTGCCGCTGGTTTACCACGGCCTTTACCAGGTTTGGATCCAATGGGTCTTCATTTTCCCTGAAAAAGCTTATAAGGGTTGCAATATCAGTTTCCGGATTTTCAAAACAGCTTATAAGTGCCCCGATATGCTCTTTGCGTATCATCGGTTCATCCCCCTGGATATTCACAACAATATCGGCCTGGAACACACCGCTCTTTTCAAGTATATCATTCGTTTCATTGCACCTGTCAGTACCGCTGGAGTGATCGGGGGAGGTCATTACTGCTTTTCCTCCAAATCCTTCCACAACATCTTTTATACGTTTGTCATCCGTTGCAACAACAAGGTAGTCTGTTGTTCCATAAACTGATTCATAAACCCACTGTACCATTGGTCTGCCTTTTACCAGTGCAAGCGGTTTCCCTGGAAAACGGGTCGATTGGTACCTCGCAGGAATGATCCCTAATATTTTTCTTTTACTGTCCATTTAAAATAATTTCCAGGTTTAACAAATGTAAGTATTTTGACGCTTAAAATTTCGCTCATTAAATCTGATCTGACTTTCATTCTTTTTAATTTGAAGTATTATTGTAATTTTGTCATACTTTTTAGGCTATTTTGTCAGTATTCGTTATGGAAATTCAACAGATTAAGCAGCGATTTGGGATCATAGGTACAGACCCTGTGCTTGAAAGGGCTATAGATATTGCCAGGCAGGTCGCTCCAACAGATCTTTCAGTTTTTATAACCGGGGAGAGCGGAACAGGGAAAGAATCATTCCCGCAGATCATCCATTATTCCAGTGTCCGGAAGCACGGATCTTACATTGCGGTAAACTGTGGAGCGATACCCGACGGTACCATTGATTCAGATTTTTTTATAATCGAGATTTTTTTGCACGTAAAGGGCTCTTTTACGGGTGCGCATGATGCCAGGAAAGGCTATTTTGAAGAGGCCGACGGAGGAACAATATTCCTTGATGAAGTCGCTGAACTTCCACTTTCAACCCAGGTTAGGCTTTTGAGGGTACTGGAAACAGGTGAGTTCATAAGGGTTGGCTCCTCCAAGGTAATTAAAACCGATGTAAGGATAATCGCTGCAACAAATATAAATATACCGCAAGCGATCAAAAGCGGAAAATTCAGGGAGGACCTTTATTACCGTTTGAATACGGTACCGATTCAAATGCCTCCTCTAAGGGATAGGGGGAATGACATACTGCTGCTCTTCAGAAAATTCGCTTCAGACTTTGCAGAGAATTACCGCATGCCTTCAATTTCACTTAGTGAAGATGCACGGCAGGTGTTATTGAAATATGAGTGGCCGGGAAATGTGAGGCAATTAAAAAATATTACAGAACAACTTTCCATCATAGAACAGGAAAGAGTGATCACGGCATCAACCCTTATGCGTTACCTGACCGAATACAATGACACGCGTTTGCCTGCCCTTATCCCCAGGGACAGGGCAAGCGAAGAGTCATTTAGTTCTGAAAGGGAAATATTGTATAAGGTCCTTTTTGATATGAAAAAGGATATGAATGATCTGAAAAAACTGGTGGGGGAGATCATGGTGAAAGGGAATGTTGGAAGTACAGTACAGGACGACAATGCCCAGATCATTAAAAATCTTTATGGTAACGATGATGAAGAATTGCTTGGAAGAGACGACAGGCTCACCATAAAAAGACCGGTGCCGCAGGAAGAAAATATCCAGGATACTGAAGAGATTATGGAAGAATCCCTTTCCCTTGAGGACAAGGAGATCGAACTCATAAGGAAGGCACTTGATAAACACAGGGGAAAAAGAAAGTATGCTGCACAAGAATTAGGTATCTCCGAACGTACTTTATACAGGAAGATAAAGGAATACGATATAGAGTGAGTGGAATATTTATGAAAATGATCCTGAGATATTTCGTCTTTGTTCTGGCAGTAGCTTCACTTCAGCTTCTGAGCAGCTGTAAAACAATGAGTATATCCTATTCTTTCAGCGGCGTAAATATCAGTCCCGATATTAAGACCGTGTCCGTTGATTATTTCCCGAACCGGGCACCAGTGGTTCAGGCCCAGTTGAGCCAGCTTTTTACCGACGCACTGATCGACAAGATCCAATCCAATACCAATCTTACGCTTACTCCCGCAAGCGGTGATATAAGCTTTTCAGGAGAGATCCGAAACTACGAGACTAAACCGACTGCGATCACCGGATCTGAAACAGCAGCAAGGAACAGGCTTACCATATCTATAAGAGTAGTCTATACCAACAATATGGACCCCGATGCAGGATTTGATACTTCTTTCTCACGCTATGAAGATTATGATTCAAGCCAGAACCTTGCAGACGTGGAGAACGAGCTTATAGACCTCATCATTGAAAGCATCCTCGAAGATATATTTAACAAGGCATTTGTAAACTGGTAAAGCAGCTGAAGGGAAATGAATAAGGAGGAATTTGAAAATATTTTATATGCTGAATTAATTTCTGAGGATGATTTTCATCGTCTTGAAGAGCTTATTCATGAATATCCCTGGTTCAGCATTCCGCGCTTCCTTCGGCTTAAAGCTGCCCGTCATTCCGAGCTTCCTTCAAATCCTGAAGAAACAAGCAAGGCAGTGGTTTTCTCAAGCAACAGGGAACACCTTTATAAATGGATCCAGGGAGAGGCAAGCGCCACTCCGGGGTTATCATCCTTTAAAGGTTCAGAACTGGAGTTCCTTATCGAAAATGGTGAGGGTTCAGGAGATTCCAACCTTCTCGGTGGTTCTTTTGAATTGATTGATGAGGAAGAATCAACAGCCAGTGATGTCGATACAAAAGCCATTCCCGAAAAGGAAGAAAGCGAAATGGAGGAACCTGAACTGGCAGATAATATCATTTTACCCATACTTGAAAGCTTTGATGAGGAGGAAGGGATAGAGGAAGAATTGGATTTAACTGAAAACAAAGGAGAGGATGAGAAAATAATCGGCGAATATGAGGCCCTCCCCAGGAGATCCGAAGTGGACTTTCTTCTCAGGAATACTATGGATAAAGATCAGGAGGGATTGTCGAACAAATCTAATGGTCTTATTGAAGAGTTTCTCAAAAGGGACCCTGGAGTCATAAAGGCTGATAAGGAAACAAAACTCGAGGGAGACGTTTCAGTTCATTCTGTCCAGGAAGATGACAGCTTCATAACGGATACACTTGCAAAGATTTACGTAAAGCAGGGACTTCATGCAAAGGCAATATATGCATACGAAAGATTAAGTTTGAAATATCCGGAAAAAAGTGCTTACTTTGCAGCTCAAATTGAAAAAATTAAGAATATTACAAACACATAATTCAATATAAAATGTTTATTGTTTTTACAGTTTTAATCGTTATCGTTTGTGTGCTGACCACTCTGATCGTACTTGTTCAGAATTCAAAAGGAGGCGGACTTGCTGCCAATTTCAGTTCATCAAACCAGATCATGGGCGTTCGGAGAACAACAGATTTTCTTGAAAAGGCTACATGGACCCTCGGCGCGGCCCTTATACTTTTAAGCCTTCTTGCCGGTGTAACCCTTCCAACAGCCAATGAGAGCAGGGATGCAAGACTTCAGGGACAGTTTGATGAGTCCGTTATGGACAATCCAATGACGCAACCCATTACTCTTCCGGAATCTTTTGGAAATGAAGGAGGCACTCCCGATGCAAACTAATTGACCAGGTAAATTTTTCTGGTTTGAAGTGTCAGTATGTCATAGATACTGACACTTTTTTTTGTATTCTGGCAGTCCGTATTATATTATCTAATATTCATACAGTCAAATTATTAGGTCTCACATTCCCTTCATTTAGACATCTTTTAAGCGCCTTCATGGATGCAAAATTGTCGGACACGTGGCCGTAATTTTGCCATTTGAAGCTTTGGCATAAAATGTGATCAATAAATACGGATTTGATAATGTTGAACTTCAAAAAAATTTATAAAAATGGCAGAACTTAAAGGTCGCATTCTTGCAGGAAAAATTCTTGTTAAGCCATCAGAGGCTGAAGCAAAAACCTCAAGCGGTATTATTATCCCCGACACAGCAAAAGAAAAACCTCAGCAGGGCGCTGTTGTTATGGTAGGCGGTGATAAAAAAGACGAGCCCATGGAAATCAAAAAGGGTGATGTTGTACTGTACGGAAAATATGCCGGCCAGGAACTAACAATTGACGGTGTGGAATATCTTCTCATTTCCCAGTCAGACGTATTATTCATTTCATAAGAAAAATAACTTATAAACAAATAAGAATTATGGCAAAAGAGCTGAAATTTGACATGGACGCCCGTGATAACCTTAAAAGAGGTATTGATGCGCTGGCGAATGCTGTTAAAGTTACCTTAGGACCAAACGGTCGTAATGTAGTTATTGAAAAGAAATTTGGTGGACCTCAGGTAACCAAGGACGGAGTTACCGTTGCAAAGGAGATTGAACTTTCAGATCCCTTTGAGAATGTTGGAGCACAAATGGTTAAGGAAGTTGCTTCCAAAACCAACGACGATGCAGGTGACGGAACAACCACCGCTACTGTGCTGGCCCAGTCGATCGTGAATGTGGGAATTAAAAATGTAACCGCAGGTGCAAACCCGATGGATCTGAAAAGAGGTATTGAAAAAGCAGTTACTGCAGTGATTAAGAATCTTCAGCTGCAATCAAGACCAATTGGAGATGACATCAAGAAAATTGAACAGGTTGCCGCTATTTCTGCCAATAACGATAATTCAATCGGGGCAATGATAGCAGAAGCCATGGGTAAGGTAAAGAAAGAAGGAGTTATTACCATCGAAGAATCAAAATCTTCCGACACTTATGTTGATGTTGTTGAGGGTATGCAATTCGATCGCGGATACATCTCTCCTTATTTTGTAACAGATACAGAGAAAATGGAAGCCGTGCTTGAGCATCCTTTTATTCTTATTCATGACAAGAAGATCTCAACAATGAAAGACCTTCTTCCGGTTCTTGAAGCAACCGCCCAAAATGGAAGACCCCTTCTGATCATCGCTGAAGACGTTGACAGTGAAGCCCTGGCAACACTGGTAGTGAATAAGCTTCGCGGATCTCTGAGGGTGGCAGCTGTAAAAGCACCGGGTTTTGGCGACAGGAGGAAAGAAATGCTTGAAGATATAGCTATTCTGACTGGCGGAACTGTAATTTCTGAAGAAAAGGGCCTTAAACTTGATGCTGTTGATCTTGAAATGCTTGGAACATCCGAGAAGATCACCATCGACAAGGAGAACACCACCATCGTTAACGGTGCAGGTGACAAGAAAATGATTGATGCACGCGTAAGCCAGATCCGCAAGCAGATCGAGAATACCACTTCAGACTATGACCGTGAGAAACTGCAGGAACGTCTTGCAAAACTCGCCGGTGGAGTTGCAGTTATCTATGTAGGAGCTGCTTCTGAAATGGAAATGAAAGAGAAAAAGGACCGCTTTGATGACGCACTGAGCGCAACCCGTGCAGCTGTTGAGGAAGGAATTATCGCCGGAGGTGGTGTGGCTTATCTTCGCGCAATAACTGCCCTGGATAAACTCAAAGGAAGTAATGAAGATGAAACCACTGGCATCGCTATCATTCGAAGGGCACTTGAGGAGCCGCTTCGCCAGATCGTTGAAAATGCCGGACTGGAAGGTTCTGTTGTTGTTCAGAAGATCAAAGAAGGTAAAGATGATTACGGTTACAATGCAAGGACTGAAAAATACGAGAACCTGTTTGAAGCAGGCGTTATTGATCCTACAAAAGTAGCCAGGGTAGCTCTTGAAAATGCTGCTTCCATCGCAGGTATGTTCCTGACCACAGAATGTGTGATCGTGGACGAACCAAAAGAAGACATGCCAATGCCAGGTGGCGGCGGTATGGGCGGTGGCATGGGTGGCATGATGTAAAAAGCAATATTTACAAATTCCCATATATCCCAGGGTGTCCGGTTTGCCGGACACCCTTTATTTTTTTGCATAGCTCCCTGCGATTGACTTTGTCATACTTCATCCCCCAGGAGGTACACTTCCATCACCTCAGTTGCCCTTCCGGGAATACAATGAGTTTCCCTAACTTTTTTGTATAATTGTGTCCGAAACTATTTTCTAACTAACAAGCTAAACATGACCGCTAAACTATCCTTCGGGGAGAAGCTGGGCTATTCACTTGGTGATACCGCTTCCAACCTGTTCTGGCAAACCTTCTCCATGTTCCTTCTTTATTTTTATACCGATATTTTCGGACTCCGGCCCGAAGCAGTCGGGGTGATGTTCCTCGTTACCAGGATATGGGATACAGTCAACGATCCGCTTATGGGCATCCTGGCCGACAGGACAAATACGCGTTGGGGAAAATTCAGGCCCTACCTTCTTTATCTTGCAGTTCCCTTTGGTGTTATAGGCATACTTACCTTTTCAACACCCGATTTTGGCGAATCCGGCAAACTGATCTATGCTTATATTACCTACTCGCTTATGATGATGGTCTACACAGCCATCAATATTCCCTATTCTGCTCTGATGGGAGTTCTTTCGGCCGATCCCCTGGAAAGAACCAAAGCTGCATCCTACAGGTTTGTTGCTGCATTTGCCGGAGGAATGATCGTCCAGGCAACTGCACTCAAGCTGGTTAAGGTCTTCGGTGGCAATAACGAGGCGCTTGGCTGGCAGCTAACGATGACAGTCTTTGCCTTCCTTGCAGCAGTACTGTTTATATCAACCTTTGCAACAACCAAGGAAAGGGTCCTTCCCCCAAAAGCCCAGAAGACAAGCTTACTTAAAGACCTGAAAGACCTTTTCAGCAATATTCCCTGGGTGGTTCTTTTTATCGTCGGAATCTTCCTGCTTACTTTCGTTTCCATCAGGAACGGAAGCATCATGTACTATTTTAAATATTTCGTCGGTGAACAGGCCTTCCGGTTTTTTGGCAGGGAACTGAACCTTACCAGTGATGCCCTTGCATCAACTTTCATGGTGATAGGATCAGCGGCAAATATTGCTGGTGTTTTGCTTACAAGCTGGATATCCAGGCTTTTTGGGAAAAAGAAAAGCTTTATCGGCCTTATGGCCATCACCATGCTGCTGACAGGGATCTTTTTAATGCTTAAGCCTGAACAGGTAATGATCATGTTTGCCCTCCAGGTAGTGATCTCCTTTGTTATGGGGCCAATGTCGCCCATTATCTGGTCGATGTATACAGATACAGCCGACTATTCCGAGTGGAAGAATGGACGCCGTGCAACAGGACTCGTGATGTCAGCATCCACCATGGCACAGAAACTTGGATGGACCATCGGAGGAACAGTTGCAGGTTTGATCCTGGGAGCCTTTGGCTTTGTGGCCAACCAGGACCAGAACCCGGAGACCATTAAGGGCATCCAGTTGATGATTTCGCTCATTCCAGCCGGGCTTGCTGTTCTGGCTTCAGTTATGATGATATTCTATAAACTGGATGAAAGGTCGATGAACGACATAAAAATAGAACTGGAAAGAAGACGGGAAGTGCAATAGGCAGTCGGCAATGGGCATTTTTGAGAAAGGCAGAAGTTCTTTGATTGCTCATCGGTATTCCCCGGCTGGCAGATTAAATGAAGGAAAACCCTTAGGCAAACTCAGGGACCGCTCTTCGGCCCGTAGCCAGGCTCAGTGGGGCCAGGATCATGGACTGCAGATATAAATTGATAATCTCGGCTGCTCGATCGTACCGACAAACTGATTAACTGATAAACCAACAAATTATGCAATACGGGTATTTTGATGATAAAAACAAGGAATATGTGATCACCAGTCCGGACACTCCGCGCTCATGGACGAATTACCTTGGAAATACAAGGTATGGTGCTGTAATATCTAATAATGCAGGTGGATATAGCTTTTTCCGGTCTGCGGCACAAGGTCGTTTTATGCGTTTGCGCTTCAATGCGATCCCGATGGACCAGCCAGGCAGGTACCTGTATATCCGCGACAGGCGTAAAAAGGATTACTGGTCAGCCAGCTGGCAGCCCGTTGGAAAGCCCCTTGACCATTACAAGTCTGAGTGCCGCCACGGTTCTGCATATACACGTATCAGCTCTGAATACAGCAGGATAAGTTCCGAAACATTGTATTTTGTTCCGCTCGGAAAGGATTATGAGTGCTGGCATGTGAAGATCACAAACCACGACGATGAAAAACGAGAGCTAAGTCTTTTTACCTACGTGGAGTATGCCTGCAACTGGAATGCAGGCGATGACCTGATAAATCTGCAGTACACCCAGTATATCGCCAGCATGAAGATCGTGGAAAATATAATTGACCACGGAACCAATGTAAATATCCCGGCTATGCCCGATAATTTCCAGGAGAAGGACCAGGGACGTCACACCTTCCTGGGAATTGCCGGTGCAGCAGTTAGTGGATTTGATACGGACCGCGAGGCTTTTATCGGTGCATACAGAACCTATGCAAACCCTGAAGTTGTCGAATCCGGAAAATGCAAAGGGACCATCGCCTCGGGCGACAATCCGTGCGGTACCTTGCAGGCTAACCTGGACTTACTTCCCGGCGAAACAAAATCCTTTACGGTAGTAATGGGGATCGGGGAAGCCGGGAAGGAAGGAAAGGAAGCTTTGGCGCATTTCAGTAAGTCAGGTGTTGTAGAGAATGAATTCGAAAAACTGGTTGCATACTGGCATGAAAGGATCTCTGGCATGACCATCGATACCCCTGATGCAGGTTTCAATTCCATGATGAATATGTGGAACCCATTCAATTGCCTTATAACTTTCACCTGGTCGCGTGCGGCCAGCCTGGTCTATGCAGGGGAACGCGACGGACTGGGCTACCGCGATACGGTCCAGGACTTTATGGGTGTTATGCCTGCAATTCCTGAGGAGGCCGGGGAGC
>CAYSAH010000078.1:0-11563 GCA_964428945.1 uncultured Bacteroidaceae bacterium
AGCAAACCTGTTCCGGCACCAATCATAAGGAGGTACCTGAATACCTGGAGTGCATTTTTCAGAGAAAGAGCCAGGAGAACGGAGAGAACCATCAGCAGCACGGTAGACAGCCGGCCAAAGAGGACCTTTTGTTTTTCCGTTGCATCGGGTTTGATGAATTTTCCAAAAAGATCATTTACAAGGTAAGACGAAGCCCAGTTCAATTGAGAGGCAACAGTTGACATGAATGCTGCTATCAGGGAAGCCACAACCAATCCCAACAGTCCGGCCGGCAAAAAGGTTTTCAGCATGGCAGGGTAGGCAAGGTCATTCTTTACAAACTGTGGATCAACATTCGGAAATGCCTGCGCCAGAGAATCAAGGTTGGGAAAAATGATCAATGATCCAAGTCCCACAATGATCCAAGGCCAGGGCCTGATGGCATAATGAAAGAAGTTAAAAAGCATCGTTGCCCCGATTGCATGTTTTTCATTCTTTGCCGACAGCATCCGCTGAACCACATAACCCCCTCCACCCGGTTCTGCTCCCGGATACCACGCTGCCCACCACTGAACTGCAATTGGAATCAGGAAAATGCTTACAAATAGTTCAGTATTGTTGACGTCGGGGACAAGCCTGAGCTTACCTTCAAGCGCCGGGTTGGAAATCAAAGCATGCAAGCCACCTATTTCAGGCGATTTTGCGACAAAAACTGCTGCGAGGATCGCACCGAAAAGCGCAAAAGAGAATTGGAAAAGATCAGTGTAGAGAATGGACTTTAGTCCGCCCAGACTGGAATAGAATACGATGATCACAGATGCAACAATGAGGGCAATCGCCGGGTTTACTCCAAGCATAACACTGACGATTTTAATGAAAGCCAGGGAAACGCTGGCAATTACCATCACATTAAAAAAAACTCCAAGGTATATCGCCCTGAATCCACGTAAAAACCGGGCCATTTTTCCGCTATACCTCAATTCATAGAACTCATTGTCGGTAAGTACCTTGGACCGGTTCCAGAGCTTGGCATAAACAAATACTGTTAGCATCCCTGTGAGCAGGAAGGCCCACCACTGCCAGTTCGATGCTACGCCACCTGTACGTACCATGTCGGTTACAAGGTTGGGTGTATCGCAGGAAAATGTTGTGGCAACCATGGATACCCCGAGGAGCCACCATGGCATGTTGCGGTTGGAAAGAAAAAAACTTGAAGTGTTCCTGCCGGCACCGCGTGAAGCCAGGTAACCGATGCTGAGCAATACAACAAAAAATATTCCGATGATGATCCAGTCCAGGGAGTTCAGAGCCATTGCTTGAAATTTAGGTTGAAGTTCAGTGATTCTCCACAATTTTAACGATAATTTCTGTTTATTGGTTAAAATGGGAATGTTTTTGGTTTTTTATTGCAGGGCAGGAACAATAAGTGGCCTTTACATACTTTTATAATGTTGCGGTGGCAGGGGAGGGGATCCACAGATGGACACAAATGGACACAGATGAGCAGCAGGCTGCGGGTTTTTAATAGAGAAAAGTTGTAATCCGGCCACCTGGCAAATAGAGTACTTAGAAGTACTTAGGAGTACTTAGGAGTACTTAGGAGTACTTAGGAGTACTTAGGAGTACTTAGGAGTATTTAGGAGTACTTAGGAGTACTTAGGAGTACTTAGGAGTATTTAGGAGTATTTAGGAGTATTTAGGAGTATTTAGGAGTACTTAGGAGTATTTAGGAGTACTTAGGAGTATTTAGGAGTAACTCACTACTCACTGCTCACAACTTGTGTTCCCCCCGACTCTGCTCAGTTTGCCCGGCGCCCCATGCCCCATGCCCTGCGCCCTGTGCTTTCTGGTCCACAGATGAACACAAATAAACACAGATGAGCAGCAAGCTGCTGGTTTTAACGCAGAGTTTTTCCGGCAGGCAGGGAGCGCAAAGAGCATGATTACCACTTATACTTTTTCAGCCAATCATTATATATACTGTCAAGTTCTTCGATGACCTGCGGATAAACAGAGGCAACATTGTTGTACTCAGTTGGATCAGCCGACAAATTATAAAGGTCCCATGGTACATCAGGTCCATGTTTAACAATTTTCCAATTTTCATAAAGCATAGCACTACCTTGCTGCCATTGCCAGAATAGCGGGGATTCTCTTACAATTTCGTCTCCGTTTAATGCTGAGAGAAGGCTCTGTCCCTCCAGGGGATAGACGAAATCACCACGGGCAGAATCCGGATAAGCTACCCCGGTCAGTTCGACAAATGTTGCCATTATATCGATGAAATGTCCCGGCGATGTGTTGAAAGATCCGGGATTTAAAATATGACCAGGCCATTTAATAATCAGGGGTGTCCTGATTCCTCCTTCGTAGCTGAAGTTTTTATAATACCTGAAAGGAGTGTTTCCGACATTAGCCCAGTCAGGTCCCAATGATGTCCACCGGGTCATGGAACCAATTGGCCCGCTGCCAGGCAGATTAACAACCTCTGCAGAAGCACCATTATCTGACATGAAGAGTATGAAGGTATTTTCTTCTTCTCCAAGTTCCTTTACTTTTTCAAGGATCCTGCCAATATTCCAGTCCATTCTGTCTATCATGGCAGCATATACTGCCATTTTCAGATCCTCCCTGCTTTTTACTGAATCCGGATAATCCTGCCAGGAACTGTAGATCGGTTCATTAAGTTTATAAGTGGAATCCAGCAGGCCCATTTCAATTTGCCTTGCAAACCTGGCTTTCCGTATTTCTTCATATCCTGACATATATTTCCCCCGGTACTTTTCTATATCCTCCTGCCAGGCCTGGAGAGGGTCATGCGGTGCATTGTATGAAAGGTAGAGGAAGTAGGGTTTATCTTCTTCCTTATATTCTTCGAGCCAGGTTAAGGCGTAATTTGTAAAATAGTCGGTTGTGTAAAAGTCTTTTTCCTCAGGAGTGTAGGGTGAATATTGAATGCTGTCAATACACCATTGCCTGTCGTTTCTTTTTTGGGCCGGTTTTCCTTCCCCCGGTCTTTGCTTTCCGGGATTAAAATAATTTGTTGCTCCGTCCTTCAGACCGTAATACCTGTCAAATCCCCTGGTAACAGGGTTTTCTGAACCGTGGTGCTTCCCCGACCATAAAGTTCTGTATCCTGCCTGTTGAAGTACTTCACCCAGGGTTACGCTGTTCATCAAAGGATGGTCGTAATTCCTGG
Organism: uncultured Bacteroidaceae bacterium; assembly: GCA_964428945.1. GTDB lineage: Bacteria > Bacteroidota > Bacteroidia > Bacteroidales > M55B112. Next base: position 3,179 of record CAYSAH010000078.1, read on the forward strand.
CATATCCTGTCTGCTGGGCATACAGGCCGGTGAGCAAACACGCCCTGGAAGGAAAACATTTCGATGTGTTATGAAAATTTGTAAAGCGTATTCCGTCTTCAGCCAGCTTGTCAAGATTCGGTGTACATACCTCGCTGCCATAGCAAGCAATATCCGACCAACCCAGGTCGTCAGCAAGGATAAGAATGATGTTTGGCAGGGCTGTTTTATCCCTGGCAGGTTTTCCACAAGAAGCAAGTAAAAAAATAAGCAGGATGGGAATTGCTTTTATCATTATTTATTCAGTTTTTGAATATGTAATAGCCAGAGAGAAGTTAGAATTTATACAAATAATGTTTCCTCTTATTCGTCGCTATTTTCCCCTGCAATATATTTAAAGGAATCAAAGGAAGCCATCGGACCATCCCCATTTCCGTTGGAGCTTGCATACATCCCCAGGATTACACCTGTGAAGCCTCCGGCAGTTTCAGTTGAGATGAGGCGGGCATAGTTATTCGCAAGATTTTTATAGGATTTACCATCTTCTGACCAGGAAAAAATATACTCTTCAGGTGTGGAAGTGATGGAAAGATAAATTATTTCCGACGTGCAGGGGATTTTGGCTGCTTCGTGTTCAATATTTCCCAACTTCATCCTGACCACGATATAATTTCGCCCCGACTCCCTTTTCAGGTTGATGGCATAGTAATGTTCATTATTCATGTATGCTGTTACCCCGGCTTCCTCTCCATCTTTTTGAAGTATGCAGCTCATCCTTGCCGTTGCAGACATGTACAGGTCCTTTTGTCTTATCCCGAGAAAGGTCGGATTTGAAAGATCATTCAATGAAGTAGCTGTTCCCTGCAGATTCAGGGTCCCTTTTTGTGAATCAAGCTCATACTTATCTACATCGGGATTTCTCAGAAAGATCCATTCTGGTCCCAATTCAGTTTCGAAGGAGTATTCAGTATTGGTTGCAATGTTCTGTTCCGCCCCGGTGGCAGCATAGATATCTACCTGTGATACCCCGTTCCTGTTTACTACAGGCCATCCTTCATTGTCCCATTCAACAGGCAGGAGAAAGCTTTCCCTTCCAAGGTGATGGTGCTTGTTTACATTCCGGACAGCCAGGTGTACCATCCACCATTTGCCATCTGGCGCCTGAATTAGATCCGCATGGCCTGAATTCTGAACCGGGTTACTGAATGGTTCATTCCGGTTTGTCAGGATTGGATTGTGCGGACAGGCTTCGAAAGGTCCCCAGGGAGTTTCGCTTCTGGCCATGGTTACAAAATGGCCCATCTCTGTTCCTCCCTCGGAGATCAGGAGGTAATAGCGGTCCTTGATCTTGTAAAGGTGTGGTCCTTCAGGATACCTGCCTCCCGTCCCGGTCCAGATCAAGGTATAGGGTGTCAGTAATTCACCTGTTTCAATATTTATTTCTGCCTGGTAAATTCCTTCCGGCCCTTTTCCGCCCCATGGACTTGTTCCTGTATAATACACTTTCCCATTATCATCAAAGAACAGGGACGGATCTATATTTTGCTGCGGAACCAATACAGGTTCGGACCATGTTCCAAAAGGGTCCTCAGTTTTTACAATAAAATTCTTTCCTGCAGATACATTCGTGGTTATCATGTAGAATGTTCCGTTATGATAACGGATCGTTGGGGCAAATACTCCTCCGGATGCCGGAACATTTTCAAGGTCAAGTTGCGATTTCCGGTCAAGGACATTCCCGACCTGTTTCCAGTTGACAAGGTCTAAGGAGTGGTAGAGGGGAACACCGGGAAAATATTCAAAGGATGAGCATACAAGGAAAAAATCATCGCCCGCCACGCATATGGAAGGGTCGGGATTGAAGCCTTTAATAATCGGATTCTGGTATGTTATTTTTTCAGTAATAACATGTGGTGTAAAATCGATCAGGGGATTTTGCCTGATACAGGCTGTTGAGGCCAGGATGACCAGCAGCAGGGTAATTGATGTTTTTTCTCTCATTTCATTTTTAATTAATTTCTGATTCAGGTGGGGCAACAAATCCTTCCTCTATCATATTTATCATTCCGAGCAGGGCTCCCCAGTGATAGAAATGTTCGCTTCGCGCCTCAGGTGCGCTTCCGGTTTCTGCATTATAGTTTTCTCTTACATATGCTTTTTCCAACCATTCTTTCAGGAGCAGATCTTTTGATTTTTCACTTAGATCCTTCCGCGCTTCTGGCAAATTGTAGTTCCTCATGCCATAGTAAACAAGAAAGTTCATAGGGGCCCAGATACTTCCTCTCCAGTAGTCTTCTCCTGTATAGGCTGTATCGTTCCTGGCAATAGAGGGCATTATATATTCACCCCAGAATTCCAAGGGATTGTAAAAGTGGTCCTTCATCATTCTTTCAGCCTGTTCCTGCGTGGCCGCCTTTGCGATGAGGGCATAGAAATTTGTGGGTGATATCCTTTTGCTGTATTCACCGGTATCGATCCTCTTATTAAGGAATATGCCCAATTCTTCATGCCACATAAGTTTTAAGTTATTCCTGTAATATTCAGCACGTTTCCTTAATTCATCTTCTTCCTTTTTCCTTCCCAGGACCGATGCAATATCTGCCAGTGCTTCGCAGTCGCCGACATAAAGTCCCATAAGCCCGACATCCCCTATCATAAGCATATGCAGGGAAGTATCAAAAGGTACGCCGTCATACATAGGAGTATTGTCGAGGCCCGATTCATTGCTTGCTGCCTCAAAGACATTCTGTACCAGCTCTCTTTTGTCATTATTTGGCGAAACTGCAGGATCAGATCCCCAGCACAGGTAGCCGCCCTGGTCACGGTGCGAGGGCCACCATCGGTTCCATGCAAGTAACTGATCAAAGGTCTTTTCCAGGAACCATTTTTCGGGATGGGCCTTGTAGATCTCCTTTACCATCATCGATCCCACAGGGGGTTGTGAGCGGTCGCGACTGGCAAGGTTAAAGGGGCCGGTGAAATTCGGGACAAAGCCAAATTCATCGATGTAGTTGCACATTTCGATCGCTTCGCTGAAAGCCAGTTCCCTGCTGGTCATACTTTGCATATATGCCACGAAAAAATTGTCCCAGCAGAAGCGTATCCAGCCGCCCGGCTTTCCTTCTCCCCATCCAAAAGACCAGGTGCGTGCAACGGGAATAGCGGGCTCTTTATTTACCGGATCGTAAACTACGGACCAGTTTACTGCGTTCTGAATTGCATTGTATGATTCAGCATAGTCGCCGTATTTTGATTTTTCAGTATTCCATTCCTCCTGATGGGTTTTAATAAGGGAATCAATTTCATATGTCGGAATTTCCTTTCCGCAGGCAATATAGATCTGACCGTTCAATCCGGCAGACAGACTTTCAGAATCGCGAACATTTCCTTTTTGCCGGAGTATAAAGGTCCGGAACTGTTTCTGGTTCACCTCCGCGATCAAGGTTCCTTCTTCAACTTTTATTGTACCCTGCTGAGCATAAAAAAATTCATTCTTCACAATAAGTGAGTCCCGGCAGGTAGCAGGATCATCCCTTCTTGTTATCCTTATATAAAGATCATCACCAGAAGCCACGGTCTGAACGGTAACAGGGATGTTTCTCCATGCCAGGTTCAATTCTGTGAAGGAGCCATCGGGCTTATGGGCAATGGTTTCAACTTTTTCAGTACCCTTTACCCGGTTCCCGGGGAAGGCAAAAGGGAGATATTCTCCCGAGCTGCCATCCTTGATCCGGACTGAAACAGCAAGTTCATCAGGCAGAAATACATATGTAAGGATGCTTCGGTTGTCCCAGGTGTTCCATCCCTGCAGTATTCTTTCCCTGTTTTGTTCTGCCAGGGCATCAGGTGAGTATTTTTCAAGTGAGGAATGCTTGCAGGAGAGGAAAAGAAGCGGGATAAGCAAGATCGTCAGACCTGGTTTCATTGAGAATGGATTGAAAATGAATATTGTTTTATATCTCAAACTTATAAAAAAAGTATTCTAACAGCAGTTTTTTCAGGGCTATTTATAATACAGATCAGCTTATTCAGTATTGTTTTTCCAGTTTATAACCTCGCTCATTGATTTACCGATCTGCTTCAATGCATCTGTCAGGCTGGCTTCTGGTGTAATCGTTGTGTAGTCGCCCCAGAAATCAGGGTCGTAATCAAAAACCTGGTCAGACATTATGGTTGAAGGTTTCAGTTGCTCGCCCGAGCGGATCCTTGGCGGATTGCCTGGTTCAATATTAGTTACAGCAATCTCAAGGTTTATCTGGTACTTCGAAGAGATCCATTCCCTGCGTTTTCTTAATTTGAATCGGACCTCTCCCTGGGCCTGGGAAAAGTGATAGTTGTCTCCGGTCTGACTATATTCCACATGATATTGAGCACTTAGTGGACGAATTTTCAGGTTCCTGCTTTTTTTTGCAACAAACATATTTTCTTCTTTTGCCAGCCTTAAAGGGTCGTAGTTAAAATCAGCGGCGATTATGGCAAGAGATTCCCTGTCGATATAGATATCACCGCGGAACAGGGTTTCCACAACGTTTTCCTTTTGCTCAAAGGAGATCACGTAAACCAGTCTGTCCTTGAATGAAACCACATCTGAAAAGCGGAGATTATATAAAGAGGAAAAATCTTCTGAAAGAAAAAGCGGGGGATTTTTCACGATGTCCAACTGCAACATTGAATTAAGGCCAGACTGGATTTTCAGGATCACTGTATCCTGGAAATCGATGTTTGTGATCTTCCTGCCTTTAAGAAGCCTGGTTCTTTCAATTGCCAGCGAGCTGCTATAAGGAGCTTTGGCAATTTCCACTACAGCTTCAGAAAACAACATGCATTTGTCATCCTTTTTAACTTTTTCCCTGTAATATGCCTGCATACCTGCAGCTTCATTCATGTAATTTTTGTTTATCCGCTTAATTGATTCTGAAAGCAGGCTTGCAGGATCCTGGTAGCGGATAATAACTTCCTGCAGGGAGATCAGGCTTTTATTCATGCTTATTTTCACCGCTTCCCTGTTATTAAAACTAACCGGAGTGTATTGGTTCTTATAGCCTATGTATGAAGTTACAAGAAGCGGTTGATCAAGCGTGTCGGGAATCCTGAGGAGAAAGGTTCCGTCGGTATTCGAAATGGTACCGAAGTAGCTATCCATTACAGCAATTGTGGCGTAGGGAAGGGGTTTGCCTGTCTTCAGGTCAGTGATCATCCCACTTACCTCAAGGCGATTTCCGACTCTCCGTAAAGTATCCTTAACAAGATCGCGTTTTTGAGGTTTTACCGGGTATATTACAATGTTCCTGTTGATAATTTTGTATTCAAGATACGGTTCCTGGAACAAAGTGTCGATGGCTTTTTGAACCGTTACGTCTTTCAGGCTTAGTGAAATTTTTTTCTGGCCATCGACAAGCCTTGAATCGAATGTAAAATAATACCCGCACTGCTCCGTAAGGTCATCCAGTACTGCCTGGAATGGTTTATTCACTGCTCTGACAGAAACAGTAAGTTTTGAAAGATCCTGCGAGAAGGATTGCGGTGAAAACATGAACAGGAGAAATAACAGCAGAAGTGCTGCTGTTATTCTCCTGTTTATGTTCCTGTTCATCTGTGCTAATTTGTATGCAAGATATAAACTTTCCCCTCCTTTTCGAAGTATAGAGCCAATGCTGTGCAAATGGTTGAAAGGATAGCATCAAAGGACTGGTCGCTGTATTCGGTTGTCAGACGCATGTCAGAGAGTGTGCCTGCCTCAGACCTTACCTCCACGTGGTACGATTGCTCCAGGATTCGCAGAATTTGATCAACTTCTTCATCAATAAATTTAAAGTCTTTTGTTTTCCATGAGAGGTAATTCGGATCCAATTGTTCTGAAGTGGTCAGATGCCGGTTTACCTCGGCTATTTCACCAGGATTAAGGATGACAGATTCGTCCAGGTTTTTCATATCAACACGGACCTTTCCGGATTCCACGAAAACCTCGGTCGATTTAAGTGCAGTTTCCCTGATATTGAAGGAAGTTCCCAGGACTGTAACAACAACTTTACCACTGTTGACACGGAAGGGGCGTTTTGGATCAGCCATAACATTAAAGAAGGCTTCTCCCTCTATGTTTACATTCCTTTTTACTTCGTAATCTTTCCTGTATTCAAGGTTTGATCCCTCGTTCAGAAATACCCTGGTTCCGTCGGGAAGATCGACTGTTAGTATTCCATTTTCGCATTTATGCCCGATGATCTCATTGCGTTTGCCAAACTCATTGTAGGAATATAAAATTGTTGGAATGCCCACGGCGAGTAAGATCAGAATTACAGCAGCCATCCTGATGAAATAGTTTATGCTGTTCAAACGAACAATGGGTTTTGCATTTTCTAACATTCCTTCTTTCCTGATCTTGTCATTCAATTTTGCCCATGCAGCGGAAGTATCTGAATATTTTTCAGCAGGGTTGTTCCTGAATTCATTCCACGTCTTCTTCATCAGTTCATAATCGTTATTTAGTTGCTGCTTATCTTTAAGTTCTAAGAGAAATTTTTCGATTTGTTCATTATTCATTTCTCTGGTCAGATAAGCAGCAAGATCTTTCCAATATTTATTTTTTCTTTTCATGGTCAGGCAGTTTTTCTGAATTCAACCAGTGATGAGCGCAGGGCTTTTAGTGCTTTTCCCATATTTGCTTCCACTGTTTTAACTGAAATTGATAGCCTGTCGGCAATTTCCTGGTATTTCAATCCTTCAAAACGGCTCAGGTTAAATATCTCCTGTGTTCTTCCGGGCAAGGTTTGAAGGGTGTAAATTATTCTTGCATTCAGTTCCCTGGCATCCATCTCCTCTGATATCCTGTCTTCTGCAGGAATTGTATTTTCAGCCCATTGCTCATTAAGTGACAATTCTCTTTTTGATCTTCTCAGGTACATCATGGAGTTGTTGAAAACTGACCTGTAGAGATAGCTTTGCCAGCTAACACTGATCTTAAGGTTACTCCTGTTCTTCCAGATATTTAAAAAGATATCCTGTACCACTTCTTCAGCAATTTCTGATTTGTTAAGCAGGCTTTCAGAATAGCTGCACATTCCGGGATAGTATTGGTGAAAGAGCTCTTCAAAGGCTTTGATATCGCCATTACCTATCTTCTTTGCTATGCGGCTTTCCTTGAAATTCATTTTGTTATATCCTGGTGTAAAAGTGCTGCCTGTTGTTGAATACGAAACCGGAAACCAAATTTACGATTTTTCAGGCAGCACCTTGTCACAATTCTTGATTTTGAATTCATTATGGATTAGTCTCTCCATCACCATTCTTCAAGTATATCCTGTTAAGCTTTTTTATTGCAGATTCGATCGACTGATCGGGTTCAATTACATTATATCCTCCCCAAAAATTCTGATCAAAGAAAACATAAACGAGTTCATCAAGTACCTGTGAGCTTTTAAAGCGCTCCTTTGAAGGGAACTTGTCGCCGGTCAGCTCAGTTCTGTCGGTTATGGCAATTTCAGACATTGTTGAATAGGATGTATTAAAAAGTTTTTTGTCCCATTCCACGTCGAATTTTACTTCTGCGCGGGCATAGCTGAAATACCACTTGTTATCTTCAATGGTATACTTGGTCCGGTAAGCTGCGCGCTCCGGGATTACTGACATGCCTGCCGGCTTCTTCCTGATAAACATACTGGCAGCTTCCAGTTCATTCTCCATGTTCAATTCAAACTCAGCCTCCGTGATCGCCAGTTTATCCATATCAATATAAAGTTTCCCGTTATAGAAGGGAGATGAGACGTATGGCTTCTGGTTGAAGGAGATCACATAGTGCAGGCGGTCATTTATGGATATAACACCTGAAATATTGAAACTGTACACTTCCTTATATTTATCGGACAGGAGCATATACGGGTTTTTAGCAATATCAAGAAGCAGTGTGGTAACCGGGCCGCCCTGTACTTTGAAGAGTACGGTGTCCATTTTTTCAACATCGGCGCTTTTCCTTCCCTGAAGCAACCTTACCTGGTCGTATTTGAAATCATTTTGATAAGGCGATTTATATATGTCCACCACGGCTTCTGAGATTGATACATAGTTTTTCCTTTTCTTTATGGTTTCCCTGTAAAAAGCTGTCATCATCATATCCTGGTTACTGTAATTCTCACTGATATTATTCAGTATTTCCGCGATGAGTCCTTCAGCATCCTCTGCCCTGACCGTAATTTCCTGAAGATTTACCGAGGTGGGTTCAAGTTCTATAAGCCTGTTTTCGTAATTTCTGAATTGATCAATGGCCAGGATATTGTTTTTATATCCCACATAAGAGATCTTTAGATTCGTTATTGCCATTCCCTTGGGGACCTTCAGTGTAAATTCACCATCGATATTGGTAACCGTGGCAATATTTTTACCTTCACTTTCGATGGTGGCAAAGGGCAGGGC
>CAYSAH010000079.1:0-11479 GCA_964428945.1 uncultured Bacteroidaceae bacterium
GACTATAACCTCGAATATAAACTCGATAAGTGCCAGGGAATAATTGATTAATTGGAATATATTGAAAGCAAAGGGGCCACGGTTGACTGTATCGGAACGCAGATGCACATAAGCACGGATTCGGATAAGTCGAAAATCGATGCAATGTTCACCCTGCTTGCTTCGAGCGGGAAATTAATAAAGATCTCCGAGATGGACATCGGTGTGGGAGTGAAAACTACAGTGGCCACCGATGAGGATTACATAGCCCAGGCAGAAATGTTCGAATATGTGGTCAGCAAATACATGGAGTTGATCCCTGCCAACCAGCGCTACGGGATCACAGTCTGGAGTCCCTTTGACAGCCCCAAAAATGGCAACTGGAGAGCCGGGGAACCTATTGGCCTGTGGACCGAAAGCTACCTGAGGAAAAGAGCATACGGCGGCTTTGCCGATGGACTTATGAATAATTGACAGGGAATACCTCTGTCACATATTCCCGGACTGTTTTCAAAAAAAGTCCGGCTTCCCGCATTCGAGTGTTGTGATCACCTTATGAATGCAAGGCAAGCCGAACCTACGGCAGCATTATCTTTTTAGCTTCAGGCAAGAGGTAGTCTACATAATGTTTTCCCGGGAAACCGATATCGTTTATGATGAGGAAATTTTATTGTACTTCTCAATTGCCCGATTTACAATTCAGAGATTGCCTGAAACACTAAACCAGCTACAGCGCTTTATATCATCAACCCTCAAGCTGAAGGAAGGATCCGGGCAGGACCGCAAGAAATATTGCTCAACATTTATCCTTAACTTGAAACGGGAATTATATCCATTAAACTGTTTCCAATTTGCCGGCCTACCTTCCCGTGCAGCCGGAAGCCTGGCAGGAATACAAGACCGACTGAAGTGCCGGCATGGGTTATTAAGTTTTTTATGGAGATAAAAATTGAACAGATGCCAGATACTACCCCTGGTTGTCAGATAACAACTGTAAGTAGGGAATTTACAACCATATGTAGCACGGATTTTTATGTTATGGTAAGCGTACAAAATATCTTTGTAGCATCAAATTTTAAAAATATACAATGATGCTAAATTCAAAATCAATTGGCGATAAAATTGCCTCAGCAAGAAAGAAAAACAATCTTTCACAAGCAGAACTTGCCCAACAAGTATCTATAAGTCCCCAGGCAGTAGGAAAATGGGAACGTGGAGAATCAATGCCAGACATCGCCACCTTAAATCGTATTGCAGAGATTCTTGGGGTTGACCTTAACTATTTTTCAGAAAAATTCCAGGCAGCTGATGCTGAAATGACAAGCCTGGAAAAACCCGGTAATGATATAATGGAACCCTTAAAACCATCGAAGAAAAAGCAGGCTTGGGATATGTCAAAACTAAACTTAAGCGACAGCGACTTTTCAGGACTAAAAAATTTACATGAAAAATTAAGCAACTCAAATATTCAGGGCTGTTTGTTTTCCGGGTCAGAAATGTCAGGACTTTTTCTGAATGGCAATAATGTTAATAACTGCAACTTCTCGAATTCTGACATGAGCAACAGCAAAATACAGCATTCACTCTTAAATAAGAATGAGTTCAAAAACTGTTTACTTAAGAACACTAAATTTTTAAGGAGCTATATCGAAGGCTGCGATTTTACCGGGGCCGATCTTACAGAAACGGAATTTAAAACCGGCGGATTCGGTAAAAATAAAATTGTAAATGCAAAGTTAAATAGTACAGGTTTTATTGAGATGGCAATCCAGGATATTGTATTTGAAGGTACGCTGGAAGACTGTCGCTTTGAAAATTGCACTTTTTATAGTGTCAAATTTATAAACGCTACCCTTCTGAATACATTCTTTAAGAACAATAAGAAAATTAAACGGGTGCAGTTTAATCAATGCAAGGCAGACAAATTAAGCTATGCCTTCTTAAAAAACAACCTGGCTGATCTGTCAGGTGTGACCCTGATCTCCTGACAAAACCAAATTAAGGGACGAAATATATTCCGGGAATGAACAGATTTTCCTGGCTATGTTTTTATTGTAAGCATACAAACCAAACCATTCAGCTTAGTATCTGAATTTACTTTTTTTGAGACCCCGGGCTTGTGCAAGGGGAACCGGGAAAATAAGGGAATCACAAATTTGAGTCAGGCGACAGGCCCCGGAAATCTGTAAAAATTCTGTAACAATTGTCCGCGAAAGGCCTTGTTCACCGAATCCATTTTAAAATCACCTGCATCACTTCCTTACTTTTTGCTGCCTATTCCAGCATCATCTTCCCGGAGGCAAATTAATTGCCGGCTGTCATTGTATAAACATACTGTCCGGCAGGAAGGGAGCCGGCATTGAAGACCAATGTGTAACTCCCGGGTTCGTACTCCCTCCTGCACAGTTCACTTACCTTTTTTCCCTGGATATTATATACATTCAGGGTAACACAGGCCCTGACGGGGACCTGGAAACGGATATTCGCATATTCCCCGAAGGGACTCGGGTAATTTTGCAGGAGGCTGAAAGCTCCTTCCGCTCCGGGAGCAGGGGATTCGCTATAAGTAATTTCCTTGCTTTTCCTGAAAGTGATTCCTCCGAAATCGACAATATAATATTCGACGGCCGCAGGAAAACTGCATTTTCAAATGTTATTGGCATCCGCAGAAGTTGAGAGGGAGCTGATCCGTGAGCTGGAAAAACAGGTAGCATTGACCATTCTCCGCCGGAAGGAGAGAAAACAGCTAAATATCGCCTGCTCAGTCAGACCCGTCCTTAGTTGGTCAGTATGTACGTATTTTCAACATCAGCCCTCTGATTTCCGGTGAAAGCAGATTTGAGAGTCGATCAATTTTATTCTGTTTATGGGATGTACTGAGTCTTACATGTTTCATTTCACAACGCATAACGGCTCAATGATATACGGTGAAAGCGGTTCTGACAGGGCGGAAATTGCATATGATGTACTTAATATTTTTTTTTCTGCCAATATGTTCGTAATTTTACGAACTTCAAACCGGATGAAGAATAATGACAAACGACAAATTAACAGAAGATCAGAAAAAATTAGCCCGGTATGCAAAGGCAATGGGTCACCCCATCCGAATGTATGTTCTGGAATTATTATCTTATCAATCCTGCTGTTATAGTGGTGATCTGACCGATGATCTGCCCATCGCTAAATCAACACTATCCCAACATTTAAAAGAATTAAAAGATGCAGGACTGATACAAGGTGAGACAGAAGCACCAAGAATCAAATATTGTATTAACAAAGAAAATTGGAAAGAAGCTCAAACGCTTTTTAAAAAGTTCCTGAGCATCTAAAAAATTTGCTTGTGCTGTTCGGTATTCTACGAAAAACGAATTAAACTTTATAAACGCTTAACAATGGAAATAAAAGTATTAGGCACAGGATGCCCAAAGTGTAAAACTTTGGAGAAAATTACCCGGGAAATGGTATCAGAACTGGAATTGGATGCCCATATTACCAAGGAGGAAGATATCATGAAGATAATGGGCTATGGTATCATGCATACTCCTGCGCTTGTAATTAATGAAAAAGTCGTGCTCTCAGGCCGTATCCCCTCAGCGAATGAGTTAAAGCAAATTTTAATCCATAACTAATAACTATGAAAACTGTAAATCTATTTATCGTTCTGGGCCTTATAATGGGCCTTAATACTTCATGCCCGGCGCAGTCCGGAAAGGATAGCAGCAACCCTGACGTATCGCTTGAACAGCAAGTAGAAGTTTTCTATTTTCATTATTCACGCCGATGTGCAACCTGTCAGGCTGTGGAAACTGTTACAGCTGAGGCAGTAGTTGAATTATTTGGTGAGAAAGTACCTTTTACAGGATTCAATCTGGACGAATCAGACGGAAAGCAAAAAGCAACAGAACTGGGTGTGAGTGGACAGACCCTGTTAATCGTCAGCGGAGATAAAAAAATCAATATTACCAACGAAGGATTCATGTTTGCCCGAAGCAATCCGGACAAACTGAAACAAGTAATCTCGGACAAGGTTACTCCCTTGCTTTAAGGAATAAGTCAATATGGAAGAATTGCTCAGCAATTTGGCCGGTAACTCTTCGATTCCGGTTGTTACCGCATTTCTCCTGGGACTGATGACGGCCATCAGTCCTTGCCCACTGGCAACAAATATTACTGCCATTGGCTTTATCAGTAAAGATGTGGAAAACAGGCAGAAGGTTTTTCTCAATGGCCTGGTATATACCTCAGGCAGGGCACTTTCATACACCTTACTGGCAATCATCATATTTGTAGGGGCGGATCAAATTAAGGTCTCCGGCTTATTTCAGCAATATGGGGAAAAGATCATAGGGCCTTTACTCATCCTTATCGGGCTGTTGATGCTGGATATTTTGAAGATCAGATTCCCTGGCATCTCCAAACTTACCGATCGCTTCAAAAACAAAGGAGTCAATAATTACTGGGATGTACTGCTTATGGGGATCATTTTTGCATTGGCATTCTGCCCTTACAGCGGGGTGCTCTATTTTGGCATGCTTATACCTATGACCATCGGGAGTGCTTCAGGACTTTATCTTCCTGTAGTATTTGCTGTCGCAACAGGTATTCCGGTAATCATTTTTGCCTGGTTACTGGCGTATACGGTCTCGGGCGTAGGAAAATTTTACAATAAAATGAAAGTTTTTGAATTATGGTTCCGAAGAGTTATCTCGGTGGTTTTTATAGGAGTCGGTTTTTATTATACGATCGTCATATATTTTTAAAATTTTTACTCTTTATGTTCGCAAATAAAAGAACACTGAGCAATTAAGGAGAGAAAGATTATGGAATGGAAAAAGGAGATTAAGATACTATTCTGGATCACAGCGCTTTTTTTAGGGGCCTACTTCATGCCACTTGAACAGGTACCATTCAGGGAGGCCATCTCAGCCACGCTTGACCTGGCCAGGTGGTACGCCCGGGAACACGTGATTCTGTGCCTGCTGCCGGCATTTTTCATTGCCGGTGTGATATCTGTTTTTGTGAGCCAGGGAGCAGTGATGAAATACCTGGGTGCGAAAGCAAAAAAATGGCTGGCATACACGGTTGCATCGGTATCAGGAACCGTCCTGGCTGTATGCAGTTGCACCATTCTTCCATTGTTTTCCAGCATTCACAAGCGTGGAGCAGGATTGGGACCGGCTATTGCCTTTCTCTATTCGGGACCGGCTATCAATATCCTTGCCATTATCCTTACAGCCCGGATCCTTGGATTTGAGATGGGTATGGCACGGATCATCGGAGCTGTGGTTTTTGCCATTGTCATTGGATCGCTAATGTCATTGATCTACAAAAAAGAGGAGAAGGCTAAAAAGGAAGAACAGATCAACTTCCCGGAGATACCTGAGAAGCGCCCTCTTTGGCAAACTGCTCTGCATTTTTTCACGCTGGTGCTCATCCTTGTTTTTGCAAACTGGGGAGCTCCGGGTGAAGGAGTGGAAAGTGGAGGATGGTATTGGATCTGGGCCAATAAATGGTATATCACCTCAGCTTTTGCGATTATAATCGCCTTTTCACTGATCTATATCCTGAAAATAAAATGGACCCATGTCCTGCTTGCAGCCGCTGCAACAGTTGCTTCTTCCCTGCTGAGTTCATCACCTATGATACCCATGGTTGTCGGAATGGCTGCATTGTCTGTGATTACTCTCCTGGATAAAAAAGAGCCTGAAAACAGGGAATGGACCCTTTCTTCCTGGGATTTTGCCAAGCAAATCCTGCCCCTCCTGGCTCTTGGGGTTCTGGTTGCAGGTTTTCTGCTTGGATCGACCCATGATGATACGGCTATGGCAGGAATCATACCAAATGAATGGGTCGCCAGGCTGGTGGGGGGGAACTCCGTATTTTCAAATCTGTTTGCTTCTGTTGTGGGTGCATTCATGTATTTTGCCACACTCACCGAGGTACCTATCCTTCAGGGGCTAATGGCTGCAGGAATGGGGAAAGGCCCGGCTCTGGCGCTCCTGCTGGCAGGGCCTTCGCTTTCCCTGCCCAACATGCTTGTGATCCGGGGAGTAATTGGCACACAGAAAACCATTGTATACGTTCTCCTGGTAGTGGTAATGGCCACACTTTCAGGTCTTATATTTGGAGCTTTTTAAACCTTGAAAAATGAAGTAAAAATACTATCTACCAGTAATAGTGTATGTTAGATTAAAATTATCCATTTAAAACCCTAGGTTATGAATACAAAAACATTAGGATTTATCGGAGGTGGAAGGGTAACGAAAATTATTCTTCAGGCCCTCATGAACAAAAATTCTGCCTTTGAGTCCATCCGGGTTTACGAACCCAACGATGAAACTGCAGCGCTATTGAAGAAGCGTTTTCCGGAAATTACATCTTCCGCAACACCACAGGAAGCAGCCGGACAGGACATTGTTTTTCTCGCGGTCCATCCGCCTGTAATGATGGAAACACTGGGTAATATAAAGGATGCTGTATCTGCAGATACAGTTGTTATTTCCCTGGCTCCAAAAATCCCCATCGCAAGGATGACAGAGATCCTGCCTGCCAAAAGAATCGTTCGCATGATCCCCAACGCCACCTCCTTTATTAACAAGGGTTACAATCCTGTGACCTTTAATAATGCCTTTAGTCAGGAAGAGAAAAAAGTATTGATGAAAATACTGAAGAAGACCGGGAAAACCATGGAGGTTGAGGAAAAGATGCTTGAAGGCTATGCCATCGTATCGGCCATGCTGCCCACCTACTTCTGGTTCCAGTGGAAAAAGATGGAGGAACTTGCACTGCAAATGGGATTTAATGAAGAGGAGGCTGCCAAGGTAATCCGCAAAACACTGCAAAGGTCCTTAAAGTTGTATTACGATTCCGGGCTTACACCAGATGAGGTTATCGACCTGATCCCTGTCAAACCGATCGGCGAACATGAAGCAGAGATTGAACAGATACTGGAGACAAAGTTACTGGCCTTATACCAAAAAATTAAAGCATGATTCTTATTCTCTTCCTTGGCTTTCTTTTCGGTGCTTTCCTGCAGCACGCGAAGCTGAATAAATACAACACCATCGCGGGTATGGCTACGCTCGAAAACCTTACCGTGGCCAAAACCATTGCCTTTGCCATTGGTCTTGGTGCCATCCTGGTAAACCTGGAAATTTCCTTTGGCTTTGCGTCTTATCACATCAAGCCCGTTTTACTGGGCGGAGTAATGCTGGGTGGAATCATTTTTGGTGCTGGAATGGCCATCCTGGGCTATTGTCCGGGCACCCTGCCTGTATCTCTCGGTCAAGGTTCCCTCGATGCACTTACTGGTATCATCGGTGGAATTGCCGGGGCCCTGGTATTTACGCTGTTATGGCCAGGAATACAGAAGATTCTGGGTCCCGACCTGGGAAATATCTCTCTCCATTCCATAACCGGGGAAGGATTCTGGTTTTACCTTTTCTTATTCATTTTGGGAGGAATATTTATGGGAATTGCCCTTTGGATGGATAAGCTGGACGGGAAGAAGGACTATAAATGGCTTCATTCTGCTGTGGGTCTCGCCATACTGGTTGCAGTTGTTTTCCTGTCTTCCACAACAAATCGGGTTGTAGGTGCTTCTTCAACCTATCCTTACCTGGCCGGACTGATAAGTGGATTAACGGAACATCCCTATTTTCAACAAATAGAGAAAGCCGGAAACTGGGAGTTGATTTTCTTATCCGGGGCTTTCCTGTCAGGATTGGTATTCTCGCTTTTGAAAAAAGAGTTCAGGATTAGCATGCTTCATGAGCACTGGATAAAATACAAAGGACATAGCCCTGTAAAAAGGGCAGTATGGTCATTTATCGGAGGGTTTATCCTGCTGTTTGGAGCCCGGATGGCCGGTGGTTGCACCAGTGGACATGTCATTTCCGGGGGAATGCAGCTGGCCGTAAGCAGCCTGTTATTCGCTGTCTTCGTGTTTGGAGGACTGCTGCTTACAGGGAAATTGTTTTATAAATCCTAAAGGGAAGTCCCCTTTGTGCCTTAAATGTGACAGGGCTCAATCCTGGTTTACTGTTTCTTTCAAAAAGCTTAAGCGAGAACATTTTTAAATTTGAAAAGTTTTACCTGTTTCTGCTTCCGCAAAAAACTGCAGGGTCATACATCTTTCGATATGTATTGAAAATATGGTCTGAAATTATATTTGAAGATTTTACATTTTACAAAATTATGTTGTATATATACGTCGATTTAAAATAAGTCGTATATTTACGTCAAATTTAATAACATGGTACAGTCAAAAACACAATTGTTCGATGATGAACTGAATCGTGCAGCGCGTTTATTCAAGGCGATATCCCATCCTGCACGGCTTCGTATTTTGAAGTTCCTTGCCGAAACAAATACTTGTATAACCGGGGACATTTCCGACGAACTGCCGCTTGGAAGAACCACCGTAAGCCAGCACCTTGCTGAATTGAAGGATGCAGGACTGATCACCGGTCATATTGAAGGTGTGAAGACCAGGTACTGTCTGAATACTGAAAAAATAAAGGATATGAGAAGTATTCTGGAAGAATTTTTTACTTCCCTCGATATGAAAGAATATAAATGTAATTAATTAGAAGCCTTCATCATTGAGCATGATAACTTCAGAGGAATCCAGGATAAAAGGAAATGAACCGAAATCGCCTGGCAATACGCTCAGTGGAACTAATATATTGTTCGAAGAGCAAAGTATTCTGATGAAGGTTCGCCGGGCAACTTATTACCTGTTTTATATTGCGAGGCAACAAATTACCAATGGCTAAACCGGAATTGATAACTAATTAAATGACAGAACTATAAATCAGGTAACTAAAAATGAAAATACTTATCCTTTGTACCGGTAATAGTTGCCGTAGCCAAATGGCTCATGGGTTTATGCAATCCTTCGACAGTCGCATTCAGGTTGCCAGTGCAGGTACCGAAGCATCTGGAAAATTGAATCCAAAAGCAGTTGAGGTGATGAAAGAAATCGGAATCGATATCAGCCATCATACCTCCGACCAGGTAGAAATGTACCTGGGCGACGAGTGGGATTATGTGATCACAGTCTGCGGGGGTGCAAACGAAAACTGCCCGGCATTTTCTGGCAAAGTAAATCACCGCTTACATATTGGTTTCGATGATCCTTCCCATGCCACAGGAACCCCGGAATTTATCCAGGGCGAATATTACCGGGTACGGGATGAGATAAAGGATGCTTTTCTCAGACTATTTGAAAATAATATAAAACCAGCATTATGAATCCCGAAGAATTAAAATTGGTCGTCCAGGAGAAATATGGGGAAATAGCCTCGCAAAGCAAAAACAAGAACCAGTCCTCCTGCTGTGGAAGCTCCGGGTGCTGTGACGATATGGATTATTCGATTTTCAGTGACGATTACACAAAGCTTGAAGGATACAATGCGGATGCGGACCTGGGACTGGGATGTGGAATTCCCACGCAATACGCTGCCATCAAAAATGGGGACCATGTATTGGACCTTGGATCAGGAGCCGGGAATGACTGTTTTGTAGCAAGGACCTTTGTTGGTGAAACAGGACTGGTCACAGGCATTGATTTCACCGATGAAATGCTGGAAAAGGCGCAGGACAATTTAAGAAAGACCGGATTCACGAATATTCAGTTTGTAAAAGGGGATATTGAACGTATGCCTCTTCCTGAAAACTCCTTCAACGTGGTCATCTCCAATTGTGTTCTGAACCTGGTTCCGGACAAGTCCCGGGCATTCAGTGTGATATTCAGGGTATTAAAACCTGGAGGACATTTTTGTATTTCCGATGTGGTGATCACCGGTGAACTTCCTGATAAGCTTAAGGATGCGGCAGAAATGTATGCAGGCTGTGTATCCGGTGCATTACAGAAGGAAGAATACCTGGATCTCATTCGAAAACAAGGGTTTCAACATCTTGAGCTTAAGAAAGAGAAGAAAATCCTTATTCCGAATTCGATCCTGTTGAATTATATCACCCTGGATGAACTCCGGAGATTTAAAAAGAACAGGACCGGGATATACAGTATTACAGTTAAGGCGGTAAAATAGTTTTTTAAGTGGAATTTTGTATGAAAAAACAAGTAAAGCATATCGGATTCTTTGAAAAATATCTGACACTCTGGGTGGCTCTTTGCATTACTGCAGGGATTGCTATAGGCCATTTTGCCGGTGACAGCATCAGCTTCCTGAGCAGCCTGGAAATCTACAACGTAAACATACCCGTGGCCATTCTCATCTGGCTGATGATCTATCCCATGATGCTGCAGATCGATTTTTCAAGCATAAAAAATGTAGGTAAACGTCCAAAGGGTCTTATACTCACCCTGGTTGTAAACTGGCTGATTAAACCCTTCACCATGGCCTTTTTTGCATGGATATTCTTTACCAGGCTCTATGCTGCTTTCATTTCACCGGAACAGGCTGGTGAATACATCGCCGGAGCCATACTTCTTGGAGCCGCCCCCTGCACAGCAATGGTTTTTGTATGGAGTTATCTGGTCAACGGGGATCCCAATTATACCCTTGTGCAGGTTTCCATCAATGACCTGATCATACTGGTGGCTTTCGTTCCCATCGTAGGATTGTTACTGGGAATCACCGATATTAAAATCCCTTATGATACCCTGGTTGCCAGTGTGGTGATTTTTGTTGTTATCCCTCTGGCCGGGGGTTATATAACCAACAGGACCCTGATAAAGAAAAAAGGAGAGGCATGGTTTAAGAACCGGTTTTTACCAAGGTTTAAGCCAGTTTCAATACTTGCCCTGCTCACAACATTGGTTCTGTTGTTCGCATTCCAGGGAAACACTATTATTCAAAAACCCCTGATCATTCTTCTTGTTGCAGTACCTTTAGTGATCCAGACCTTTTTCATATTTTTCATTACATGGTTTGGAGGTAGATTCCTTAAACTGCCCCATCCTGTCTGTGCTCCTGCAGCTATGATTGGGGCAAGTAATTTTTTTGAACTTGCCGTAGCAGTAGCCATAGCTCTTTTTGGATTACAGTCACCGGCAGCACTTGTAACAGTCGTTGGTGTTCTGGTTGAAGTCCCTGTAATGCTTACCTTGGTAGCACTGGCTAATAAGTGGCGGTATTAAAATCCTCTTTAAATTACAATCAGAAAGGAGAAAGGCACGGAATTCAGTTCTGAGAATCTCAAAAATCCAATAAGAAAAACATGCGTTGCAGCCTGGATAATATGATCTTTAACCGGGCATTAAGAATTGGCTTGAAGTAATCAAGCCCTCCGTTTTTTCAATCAAATATTCCTGTAAAAAATATTTATAAAATTGACTCTTACTCCAGGTTGACTGATGAGGTAAATGATATATCCTTCTATTTAGGAAAGTGTCGCGCCCTAACATGTTGTATGTGATCAGTACCGCAAGCGACCAAAAACTCCGTTAAGTCCTTGAAGAAAATTTGTATTTTTTGGATGAGAAAAATGATGCCGGCAAGGAGGGCCGGGATTCCAAGTGTGGATACCATTA
>CAYSAH010000080.1:0-11405 GCA_964428945.1 uncultured Bacteroidaceae bacterium
CGATAATTACAAGTGGAATATTTAAAATAAGGGCCATGGCACCAACAGGCAGTCCATGAGGCGCCCAGGAGAATAATCCTTCCGTGGCGTAATGAATAATTACACACAAACCCAGTACCCCCCCTGGTATGATCTTATTGGGAGTTATAAAGAATACATAACCGGATGCCATAAATAATGCACCGATAATAATGAAAGCATAGTTTCTGAACCAGGCTTTGGAAAAGGTTTTATCAATTACTGAGAATGTCATTTTACGTGAATTGGAGTTATGCATCAAAAGTAAATAACTTTTAATTCCCATACTGCAGATGAGAGATTATTATGTAAATTCAACAAAGTTGACACAATAGCGTTAACTGGCTTGCATGATGGTAAAAAATGAACGTATTTTTAATCTTACGCCCGGACGTGAACCAAAGGGAAACATTGCCTATTGGATGAGTCGTGAGCAGCGGGTTTCGGATAATCCGGGCCTGTATTATGCAGCTCAACTTGCTCTTGTAGCCGATGTTCGACTTATGGTAGTTTTCACCCTCACAGGAAATTATCCGGGTGCTGCTTTGAGACATTATGATTTTATGATCAGGGGACTACTTATAGTTGCCCATAAGCTGAAACTGCAAAACATTCCTTTTATCATCCTGCACGGCGATCCGGTTGAATCATTAGTAAAATTTGTAAAAGAGCACGATGTAGGCACCGTAATTTCAGATTTTGACCCACTGAAGATAAAATCTGCATGGAAGTATGGCTTTATTCAGAATTCTTCATCGTTATTGATCGAAGTTGACGGACATAATATTGTACCGGCGCGATATGCTTCTGATAAGCTTGAATTCGGGGCCTATACGCTCCGGCCTAAAATTCACCGCATGCTTTCGATTTTTCTTGAAGACTTTCCTGAGCTTCCGGAAATGAAAAGCAGCAATTATTTCGGAGAGCTGTTTTCGCCGGAAAGCATACTTCAGAGTTTAGGACTTGACAGAAGTGTCCCGCCTGTCCATTGGATTTTGCCAGGTGAGGACAACGCTGAAAAATTATTGCAAAATTTCCTGGATAATAAGTTGGCAGATTATGCTGCATTGAAAAATGATCCGAACAAGGATGCTTCTTCTGGTCTTTCTCCCTATCTCCATTTTGGCCAACTTTCTGCCCAAAGAATTGCGATGCAGGTGATCAGAAATTATCATGCTGATACAAATAGTGAGGCTTTCCTTGAGGAACTTATTGTAAGAAAGGAATTGGCTGATAATTTCTGCCTTTACAACAAAAACTATGATAATCCCGCCGGATTTCATGAATGGGCGCAAAAGACACACCTGGCACACGAAAAGGATGAACGTGAATACCTGTATTCGAGGGAACAGTTTGAAAATGGAAGTACTCATGATCCTTTATGGAATGCAGCTCAAAATGAAATGATTAATACAGGAAAGATGCACGGGTACATGAGAATGTATTGGGCAAAAAAGATACTGGAGTGGACAAAAAGTGTAATTGAAGCGATGGAAATCGCTATTTACCTGAATGACAAATATGAATTGGATGGAAGAGATCCAAATGGCTATGCCGGGATCGCCTGGTCACTTGGAGGTGTGCATGACCGTGCCTGGGGCGAGCGACCTGTATTTGGCAAGATCAGGTATATGAACGATAAGGGATGCAGAAGGAAATTCGATGTTGAAGCATATATACGGAGGCAGTTGGCACCCTGAGAACCACCCTTCGGCTCCGCTCAGGGACCACCCTTCGGCTCCGCTCAGGGACCACCCTTCGGGCCTGCTAGGGAACCGGAATATTTTTGCATAAGTAGACCTCGACTTCTCGGTCACCCCTGACACCTCCTACCTCACTCCTTGTGCCTTGCGCCTGATACCTGCCTGCCGACTTCCTGATCCCAAAGAGTAAGCAATGGATGAAAAAAATTATATTTGTCTTATGAAAAAAATATTAATTGCTTTCATCCTGTTTTTCCTTATTGCTTTATCCTGCGAAAGAAACACTGAAACTTATGACAATTATGTGGTGCTTGTTTCATTTGACGGATGCCGGTGGGATTACCCGGATTTATACGACACTCCGAATTTTTTGAAAATGCAGAAAAGCGGGGTTAAAGCCGAACGGGTGATATCCTCTTTCCCGACAAAGACATTTCCAAATCATTATACCATAGCTACAGGCTTGTATCCCGACCATCATGGTCTTATCAATAACAGTTTTTATGATCCTGACCTTGGTTTAATGTACACCATGGGCAACAGGAGTATGGTTGAAAATCCGGGTTTCTACGGAGGAGAGCCTATCTGGAATACTGCAACAAAGCAGGAAATGATAAATGCTGCATTTTTCTGGGTAGGTTCGGAGGCTCCTGTAAACGGAATGCATCCAACATACTGGAAACCCTATAGCGGGAAGGTACCATTTGAGGCAAGGGTTGATACAGTTATCCATTGGTTAAAGCTCCCCATAGAAAAACGACCCCGCCTGGTGTTGTTGTATTTCCAGCAACCCGATGGGGTGGGACATGATTTTGGACCTGTCAGTGCTGAGACTGGCGAAGTGATGAAGGAGATGGATCATATGCTCGGAATTCTTCGAAAGAAGATACAGCGGTTGCCCTTTGGTGACAAGGTTAACCTTATAGTCACCTCAGATCATGGCATGGGTGCCACTTCACCTGATCGCTACGTGAACATATATGATCATTTAAATAAAGACTGGGTTATTTCTGCAGTCGGTTCAAACCCGGTATTCCTGCTCGATGCCGTGGAAACCTACGAGGATTCAGTGGTAAATGTTCTCGACAGGATTGAGGGAATCTCGGCCTGGAAAAAACAGGATGTTCCCACTTATCTTAATTATGGTTCAAATCCCAGAATCCCGGATATAGTCGTAGTAGCCGATAGCAGCTGGTCGCTGGGATTGGACAAGGAACCATCAGATTATTCACTCGGTGCACACGGCTATGACAACAGCAATACAGATATGCATAATATCTTTTATGCCGAGGGTCCGGATTTCAGGAAAAATTATATCCAGGCACCCTTTGAGAACGTGGATATTTATCCCCTGGTAGCCCACTTATTAGGGCTGGAGCCGGCAGAGACAGATGGAGATCTTGAAAGGGTAAAGGGAATGCTTAAATAGAAAGCTGTATCAAAATTCTATTGACTTTTGATACAGCTTCCCCGGAAACTATATGAACCATTTGATTTTTTTAGTTCGTTGCCTTCTCAAGCTTTTTCATGATCGAGAAAATGAATGCAGCTGAGAGTAAACAGCAGGTCACAAAGATCGCCCACAGAATCCAAAGGTCAACCTTTCCCCACATTGTACTGCCCACGAATAAAAGTTTGTTGCCAACAGCGGTGGCAAGCAGCCAGCCGCCCTGCATCACCCCCTGGAACCTTGTAGGTGCAACTTTCGATACAAAGGAGAGTCCCATCGGGCTCAGGAATAATTCAGCAATGGTAAGTACCAGGTAGGAAGACATCAGCCAGTAAGGCATGATTCTCGATGAATCGGGAACCGGCATCGTTTCGATTACTTCACCTGCCTCATTCAGTGTCTGCAATTCATATGGCGATACGAGGTTCAGTGAGCCGATCACCATAATAACAAAACCTGCAGCCGCAATAAGCATACCGATTCCAATTTTTCTCGGCGTGGAAGGTTCTTTTCCCCGCTGGTTCAGCCAGGCAAATACACCCATAACCAGGAAAGTAAGGGATACGATAAAGAGAGGATTGAAAGACTGGAAAATTTCAGGAGCAATAGGATTCTGCACATCTGCACGGGAATAGAACCAGTAAGCAAACCCGCCTCCGACAATGGTCATGAAGGCACCTGCAATTCGGGCATTGGTGCTTCTCTTTTTGCCAATTAAAAGCGCAATTCCAGCTATAAATCCGATTACGGAAAGAATATTTTCCAGGGTAAAGAACATGTAGGTAATTGAATCAACTGTTTTAACGGTATAGTCCCTGGCAAAGAAAGTAAGCGTTAATCCATTCTGATGGAAGGACATCCAAAAGAAGATCACTACAAAGAATACAAGTAAAAGCGATACAACCCTTTGACGTTCCTCTTTTTTTGAGATCATAAAGATCCAGGTAACGAAACCAATGAATAGTCCTATCGCCATACCGGTTGGAAAATCCTTTACG
The DNA here is from genome assembly GCA_964428945.1 of uncultured Bacteroidaceae bacterium. GTDB lineage: Bacteria > Bacteroidota > Bacteroidia > Bacteroidales > M55B112. The sequence continues at coordinate 4,170 of CAYSAH010000080.1, forward strand.
AGACTGACAAGGTAGGCGACAATTGCTCCTGCCCCCAGGGCAACCGGGATAGCAACAGGTTTTTCCGTAATGGTGATTGTTTTTTCACCTACAATTTTCTCACGGTTGGGAAGAAACTTGTTGAAAAGAACATAAGCTAAAAGGGATAATACCATAGCTGCTGCAGCTATCCCAAAAGCGTAATTATATCCTTTTGAGAAAGTCTCCAGGTAATGACTTGCGAATTCCGACAGGTTGGAAACCGTTCCTTCAATAGTTACAGCATCAGCAAGACTTTGCAGGGTTCCGATGTCCGTTAAGGTTCCTTCCTGGTACTGATGACAAAGAGCCGGAAGACTTGCATCATGAAGAAAACCATTTGATTTGAGCCACCAGTTCCGCATACCTGTGGCTGCAAATGGAGCAAAGAAAGCACCAACGTTTATCCCCATGTAGAAGATCAGGAACGCGTTGTCCCTCACTTTATCGTATTTCGGATCATCGTACATCTGTCCGACAACCGCCTGCAGGTTCCCCTTGAAGAGACCATTACCGAAGGCGATTGTGAAAAGCCCCACAACGGTTATTGAAAGCTCAAGTCCCGGAACAGCGATCAGCACGTAGCCTGCAAACATGATGATCTGCCCAAGTAGAATAATTGTTTTATACTTTCGGGTTGCATCAGCAAGTATTCCTCCGATCAGTGCCAATGCGTAGATCGCAAAATAGAACCAGCTGTAGATTCCGCCAGCCTTGTCCTCAGAAAGACCATATTTTGCCTGAAGAAACAGCACCAGAATTGCCATCATGGTATAAAAGCCGAACCTCTCACCCATATTGGTGAAGAAGGCTACGAAAAGTCCTTTTGGATGATTTTTGAACATAAATATTGATTTAGTTAACGAATAATATTGTAACGGAAGCAAATATAGAAATCTTTTCCACTTCTTTGATGAGTTTATGTAGCATAAGGAAATATCATTTAAGGATAAGCCAATGATCCCTGATCGCTCACAATCGGACTTCCCAGGTCGTAGCTTCATCGAAGGCCTGCTACCTTGTAGGGCGCAGCTTTAGCGAAGGCCTAAGCGCTTTGCACTTTCCTTTCGTTTCCCTAACTTTGAATAAATCAAAAGCCATGAAGATATTCACTGCAGATGCAGTTAAGCTGATCGATCAATATACAATTGAAAACGAACCCATAAAATCAATTGACCTGATGGAACGGGCTTCCTTAAAGCTCAAGGATTGGTATGTGGGCAGGTACCGAACATACAGGAAAGTGGAGGTCCTGGTTGGCCCGGGAAATAATGGAGGCGATGCTCTTGCGCTGGCCAGGATGCTGATTGAAAGACAATACGATGTAATTTGTTTCCTAGTCAGCAATTCCGGTAAATATTCAGAGGATTGGGAAATTAACCTGCAGAGGCTGAAAGAAATGGGACCGGGAAGAATAATGAATATTGTAAAGAAGGAGGATTTTCCTGTTTTCACTGCCAATGATGTTATCATTGACGGATTGTTTGGCTCCGGGCTAAAACGGGTTATCGAAGGAATATATAAAGAGCTTATTATACATCTGAATAATTCTGAAGCTGAAGTGATATCGATTGATATCCCAAGTGGACTCTTTGGAGAAGATAATGGTGGCAATGATTGGTCAGCGATCGTGAACGCCGATCATACATTAACTTTCCAATTCCCTTTCCTTTCTTTTTTCTTTGCTGAAAATGAAAAGTATACAGGTAAATGGCATGTTCTGGATATTGGATTGAATAAGCAGGTTCTTGAAGATACTTATACAGGCTATTCAACATCAAATCGCAACCAGGTTGCAGCATTACTTCCTTCCAGGAATAAGTTCTCCCATAAAGGTACTTACGGGCATGCTTTGGTGATTGCAGGCTCAAATGGCATGATGGGCGCTTCCTTGCTTGTGAGCGAGGCTGTGCTGCGAAGCGGTGCCGGGCTTGTAACCGCGCATGTGCCCGGATCGGGTTATATGATCGTGCAGATTGGGTTTCCTGAGGCTATTGTAAGCATAGATAAAGACAGTGATGTGTTTTCAGAGGCTCCTGGTCTTGAGAAATATACTGCACTGGCTGCAGGTCCGGGATTGGGTAATAGCCCGAAATCATCAAAAGCCCTGGAATCAGTTCTGAGGAACATTAAAATCCCGCTTGTTCTTGATGCGGATGCCCTTAATTTGATCGCCGCGAATCCGGAAATGACAGCCCTGGTGCCTGAAGGGGCAATTCTCACACCTCATCCTGCAGAGTTCGATCGCCTGGCCGGTCCATCGGCGGATGGCTGGAGCCGTCATATTAAACAAATTAAATTTTCCGTTAAACATAAACTTATTGTAGTTCTTAAAGGAGCTTATACCGGGATTTCATTTCCCGATGGTTCCTATGTGTTCAATCAAACGGGTAATCCGGGTATGGCAACGGGTGGAAGTGGAGATGTGCTTACGGGAATAATAGTATCTTTGCTGGCACAGGGAATTAGCCCTTCAGATGCTGCAATTGCAGGAGTTTATCTTCACGGGAGGGCAGGAGATATTGCAGCTGACAGACTGGGCCAGGTATCAATGATCTCCAGGGATATCATAAAGTGCCTTGGAAATGCGTTTAAAGAGGTAAAGGCAAAACCTTTTCTTCATGAAGGAAGAACAGGCGGCGTGATTCAGTAAAATTGACATTGAGGGATCCCGGGTAATGAGTAGCAGGAATTCACAAGCTCGCACCGGGACCGAAAATTAAAATAAGAATATGAATAACATGAGAAAATATTTTCCGATCATATTAACAATTTTCCTTTTTGTATCCTGTTCTGCGCCGATGCGGTTTATTGTTACAAACCTTGGATATGAGCCCGATGAGTCGAATGGGTCGATCATTTATGCCCTGCCCAAAACAAGTTTGAAAGTCAGTTTAAGTTTCAGGCGAGATCTTTTTATCCCCGGACCCTATGCAGATTATGCACAACGGATGCTTGGAATAGACGGTGCCCAGAAGGTGAGGACCGAACGGTATTCAGTAAATGGAGTTACAATGGAAGCTTTTGCTGAACCTGATGGCAACAGGTTCTTCACCCTCAACCAGCTTCAGGGTTATGTGGATTGGGAAAAACTTATCTCCGCCGAATCCAATGGATTGATTCTCAGAGGAAACTTTGGAATTAAATCAGATATTATTCAGCCTTTGAAGGAACAACAGTCTGCTCCGGAATTAATTTTTAAGGATGTGACCATGGAGTCAAATGTTGAAATGAAACAGCAAACAATGTATAAAACCATTATAACAGATACCTCTTTTATAAACGTACCGGTTACAAGCCAGCAAATGGAGCGGAAAACGCTCGAAAAGAAGGCAGAGGAGGCAGCAAAATTAATCCTTGAGATCAGGTCAGACAGGTATTTCCTTGCTGCAGGAATAGTGGATCCTTTTCCGGACAATTTCGATATGAAAACCGCTCTGGGTGCATTGGATAAGTTGGAAGCTGATTACCTTTCACTGTTTGTTGGGAAATCATATTCCGAACAATTACAGAAAGAATATATAGTCTCACCGGAAGGTGCGACTGAGGACGAGAAAATCCTGTTGGATAAATTTTCTGCCCAGACAGGGATAGAGGATCCTGATGGAGAAAATATCGAAATTGAAATCTCACCAGAGGGAAATGCAAGGAGTTTCAGGAATCTTCTGCCTCAGCAGCCTGAACCGGAATCTTACAACCTTTTTTATTACAGGATTCCTGAAGTCTGCAACATCAGTATAAATCTTGCCGACCAGACCTTGTTGAGAAAGAAATTAAGTATTTATCAGTCAGGATCCCTCGTAAGTGAAAAGATTGGGGAGGAGCATTGCAGATTAACACTACGGCGGGGTATTGCGAAGTAGTAATTCTGATATATTTATGCGACTCCCGGTAAGTGCGGATATTTAAATAGCATCTATTACCAATACCCAATCATTACCGGCTGTTTTTTCACCGGGGGGATCAAAGCGTTCTATCCCATTCACCCTAAAAGTTCCAATTTTCTCATATTCTCCGCTTCGGGGATTATACCATGATGCCTTTATAAGGCGAGTCGTCATTTCTTCTAAATTAATATTCATCACACTGCCATTACTGGTATAAATAAAAGCATAGTCATTGCCCCTGGTGGCTGCCAGGTAATCATACTTTTCTCCCTGGCAGCCTGCGATCAGTTCCTGAGCAGGGATCCTGTCATAATACGATCTCGACAGGATCAATTGCTTAAGGTATTTCATCTGGCTGGCTCCGGGGGAATGAAGAGCTTCCTCCCAAAAGTCTTTCACTCCATAGGCAGGTTCTGTATCTCCCTGTTTATGAAATTGCATAATTGCATTATTACCGTAAGTGAATCCGCAGCCCCCTGCAAAAACCGACCAATATGCATAGCGCCTTACATCTGAATCGGTCCAGCAGGGCTGTGAAGGATCGTGGAGGCCCTGGGGAATATTTTCATAGGAAGGTTCTCCGTCTAATGTTGGCTTTACTGGAATTTTTGAATAGTCACTAACTAGGTATTTCCAGTTGTCCTCGCCATAACACAGACCCGTAGTATCCTGATCGTACCTCCTGTGGCCCGACTGGAACATATTGAAATCGAGCCAGGACTCCTCATGAAACCATTCTGAAGACTGTGTTCTTCCAAAGGGATGGAAAGTGATAAGTTGCCCCGGGTTATATCGTTTTAAAGTTTCGCCTAGGACCTGCCATACTGCAGTTGAATCATTTCCCCTGACATCTCCTCCATTGAGCCAGACAATATTCTTTTTATCCCTGTACCTTTCCGCTAACCATCTTGTATAGATTTCTGCTTCTTCCCTGGAAACCCTGCCACTTCTTACATTAGAGCCCCAGACAGGTACCAGGCCCATATACATTCCCTTTTTTTGAGCAAGGTCCACTATGTAATCAATATGGTCCCAATAATCGTATTGTACATCGTTATCCGGAGAATTCCCCGGAGTTGTTAATGGATGATCCACCCTTGCATAGATCAAGGCTGAATCACCGTAAATATTAACGGCGTTCCGGACATCATGCAGGACCATTACCTGTATAATATTAAATCCTTTTTCACGCCTGTCATCCAGGTATATGGAGGCCTCTTCACGATTTAATTTTGTGAAGAGCAACCAGCCTGTATCACCCAACCAGAAAAAAGGATCGCCGTTCCCGGTCATAAGGAATCGCTTATTTTCAGATACCAGGAGATTTGGGAAAGCTCCCTTTTTTGTCAATGACTCACAGGAAAAGCAAAACGATAAAAATACAGATAGTATGACAGGGCTTATTTTCAACATAACAGGCAGCAGTTACTATGAGAAAGTTTGCATTTTTGATACGGCTCGTGAAAAAGATTGTATCCGAAAGGTAAGGAATCATGAACAAAATAGGCAGGAATCGAATCAAAATATGATCAGTGTATGGCATTTTTCATCGGAAATGTCATCAGGATTTTTAGTCATTCTTTGGTAATTAGTGGTTAAAATAACTGAACTGGGAGCATCAGGATTATTCCACATTAAACTGGCTCCAGCTAGCTTTATCAAATTCTGTAAATAAAAAAATCTCCTGTGAATAAGGAGACTTTTTTATATTTTCTACGATTAATTAAGTATCTATTTATCAGCGTATTTTTCCATGGAAGCCACCTTTTCCGATAGGTTTATGATCGTTTGCTGCATATCCTCCATTGATTTCATCATTTCTTCCACAGACATTGTATTTCCCGACTTAAGATCATCGATCTGCCTTTGCTGGGCTTCGATAGTTGACTGCTGTTCTTTTATCGCTTCAATAAGGACAGCATTTAATTTATCGTATGCCACAGCTTTATATCCATCACTGCTTTCATCTACCAGTTCTGGAAGTACTTTTTCCACATCTTGCGCGATAACTCCTATTTGTCTCCTGCTATCATTGTTCATTTCTTCCTTCCAGTCAAAACGAACTCCATTGATGCTCTTAATTAATTCAACTGCATTTGAAATTGGTACAACGTTTTCTTTCATTCTTGCATCTGATCCACTGGTCCAACTTCCTGGAGTATACGCTCCTTTGTAGACATAAAGGGATCGTGTAGTGTTTGAACCTCCATTAACAACTAATCCATAGCTTGTTGAAGGTGAAGTTCCAATACCTGTGATTGCATTCAGTCGAAGATTATCATTGACAAAATCACCATAAATAAGAGGTGTGCTTGTATTTTGGTTATCAATGTATAATTTATCGCTGACGTTGGTATTTTCTGAACCTGCCTGGTATCCTATGAAAACATTGCCTGAACCGATATTGTTATACCCGGCCTGGTACCCCAGGTATACATTTCTGTCTCCAAGGTCGGTTGCATAGCCTGCAAAAGCACCGAGAAAGGTATTATAGGTTGCAGTTGTTCCACCGATCATTGGGTATCCGAGAGGAACCGCATCAAGGCTGTACCCGGCCTGGAATCCTATACTCGTATTGAAGTGTCCTTCCTGATTTTGCCCTGACATGGTTCCTATGTAGCAATTCCCTTTGGGATTAAAAGCATCGAAAAGGGGGAAAATTATAATTGTACCTCCATCATACGTTATTGGAACTGCGTAGGGATCCATGTATATATATGAAGATTCACTGGACTTTCCACTGTTATATCCGCCAACCGCGAATCCCCCCTTTAAGCCTTTGGAATCGTTTTTAGCAGCATCATCGGTGAAAAAGTTAATATTTGCACCCTGAGGCATGACTTGCAAAAAGCTTCCTGTTTCTGTAGCCTTGGCACTATTGTAACCTCCAACTGCAAACCCGCCCTTGGTGCCCTTGGTAAGTGCAACATTATCCGGAAAAAGAATTCTTACTCCCTCGTTATACACTGCGAATACAGGGACACCTTCAGTATTTTTTACCTGGAAGATCGGAGTCGTGTCTATCTGGCCCTGGGGACTCACAATATCCATAACACCTTCAGGCGAAGCCGTTCCGACTCCTACAGAACCATTGGTCAGCAGGGCATTATTGGCACTTTTCTGCCAGGCCACTTCCGATGCAATAAAGGTGCTGAGGTTTACTGGACTTGCCCCGGGATTCCTGGTAAGAGTGAGGCTCCCGTTGCTTAGCTGGAGTGCCTGAATCTCATTGGCCGGATCCGAATCCTCATCCTTTCCATAAAAGGCAACTGGTACGGACAGGATAGGATTGGACCCCATATTGTTCCCATCGATCATTACTTTTAATGAA
>CAYSAH010000081.1:0-11199 GCA_964428945.1 uncultured Bacteroidaceae bacterium
CTGAGGACAAGGCGATCGCAGGTGTGAATAAAAGCTTTATCATTCCGCTGGCATTTTTAATTGCAATATTTTCACTCTTTGGATCCTTCTTTTCAAATATTGTTTCCCCGGTTAACTCATTTATATATGCCTTTATCAATGCACTTCTAGTTTTCTTTCTTGTACTCAGCCATGCCTATATTTCAGGAAAAGCAATTGTACTGCTCGGTCAGAATATAACACAGGAAGGTAATGCTTCAGATTTGTACTCGCTTGCTTCCTATGCCCAACTCCCCTTCTTTCTGATCCTGGCAATAGTAAAATTGTTCCCTTCACTTATATTCCTGATTATCCTGGGATTGTATTCCGCTATCCTGTGTTATACCGGAAGTGCTTTTCTCTCCAAAGTTCCATACAATAAAAGTCTGCAGTTCACCAGCCTGTCAATCCTTATAATGATCGTAAGTTTTATAATCTGTTCCGAACTTTTTACTTTGTTGTATTCAGAAATTCTTGAACAGTTTAGTACATTTGCCGGACTTTAAAGCCCAATGGCAAACCGAATAAATATAAAGAATAAAAAAGCCTATCACGATTATGAACTGATAGAAAAGTTCACTGCTGGTTTACAGCTCCAGGGGACTGAGATAAAATCCATCAGGCTGGGAAAAGTAAGCCTGTCTGATTCCTATTGTGTTTTTCATAAGAATGAACTTTATATAAGGGGCCTGCAAATTTCTGAGTATGCATGGGCAAGCTACAACAGTCATGAACCCGGACGGGAACGGAAATTACTGTTAAACAGAAAGGAATTAAACAAGCTGGAACGCAAAATCAAGGAATCCGGGCTGACAATCATTGCCCTAAGGCTATTTATAAGTGAAAATGGTTATGCAAAGCTTGAAATATCCCTTGCAAAAGGCAGGAAACTTTATGATAAGAGGGAACTCATCAAAAAGAAAGACACCCAGCGCCAGATGGACCGCCAGCAGAAGATCAAATGATCTTATTGGGAGAAGAAGAACTCGTTGACTTGTCTTAATTCTTCCAGAGAAAGATTCACATTATAGTCGAAATAATCGTCTATCACCCTCAGCAATTCATCGAATGAAATGTAACCATCAGCATCTGTGTCGAGTGATGCAAAAGTTTCTGGAATTTCAGTAACAGCTTTTTCCTTAAACCTGTCTTCGTATAATTCCATATATGCCTCCAGGTCCTGGCGCTTTAATGCTGATTCTCTTTTTAGGTTGAAAACAAGCCTGTCTTCACTCAAGGTAGCACCATTTTCATCTACCCAGACCCCGGCAGGGGAATTCTTTTCTTTATCCAGGTAATCCGGCACACCATCATTATCCCCATCCAGAGGGCAACCAAGGGTATCAGTAACAACACCATATGGAGTCCCCGGACAATGGTCTGCCATGTCAAGCACAAAATCAGCATCCTCATCATCAAAGAAAATCGGATCCAGTTCAACATCGGCAAAGAGAAGATCAACTGTCCTTGTTGCCGGATCAGAAAACATATCAAAATGAAGCGTAGCCTGTGTATAAAGGAATCCATCCTTAGCTCTGTTTCCAACGATATAGGTACCTTGTGATGATACATTATCGATAAAATCAGTAAACGTAAAGTGATATTCTGTTCCTATGCTTACCGCTATCCTATCGGACACTTCCATCGAAAAGCCCAATTCTACAGGTACTCCAATAGACCGGGGATTGTAATCTCCCAGTGTATATAAATTCTTTTCATAGGACCTCAGGTCAGTTTCATATTTATAGTCCCTTGTCAATGGGAAGGCAGCTCCTTCCTGATCTTCAGCAATACCCCTGATGGTTCCGTCAGGCCAGTAATGGTATAGTATATCATCTGCGTCAAAAAGATCTCCCTTTGTATTAAAATTAAGCTGTTCAATTCCTGCAGCGATATAGGGTCTGATCTTCAATTCAGGAGAGATCAAATGCCCGAAATCATACCTGATATTTGCTCCAATGGAATATATATTTGAAGAAAAATTCAGATTCTGATCCAGATTGATGGATCTCTGATCCCCTGTCAACAAACCTGTAAGAAAATAGAAATTAAGTGTGAAATAATGAAGATTGTCAACAAAAGTTGCAACGTTCAGCTTAACTCCCGGATTTCCGACAACGGGCATCCTGTAACTGTTTCGAACATCTCCCATGAAATTAAGGGCGCCATAACCAATGGAAACCACAGGCTTGTAGACAGGATTTTCGATGGTGTCAACCCTCTGCAGGAGCTCATCATAATTGGTATCCTCCTGTCCAAAAGAATAAATCCCCACCATCAGCAGGAGCAGCAAAAGGATAATATGACGTATACTTACTGAAAAATTCATCCTGGCAACTTTATTCAGCGCTACATTACTTCATTTAACGGCACGCGTCTTCCATTCCGGTAAGCAACAATGAATGCATTCGTCACCGGTGTTTCGGAAATAATTCTTTTTTTCATCGCCTGTGCTTCATTGTAACTCGACACAGGACCCACAGTATATTTACTCCACCCCTTATCAATCTCAACCCTGACATCCCTGAGGAGATCATATTCAGCAAAAACTGCCTTTGCAAAATATGGGTTTTTCAGGGCCGCTACCTGTATTCTGAAATATACCCCGGTTCCTTCTTCGAGAACTGGTATATCTGAAATTGTTGATTGTCCACTTTTTTGTGACGACGAAGATTGTTTCCCAGGAACATTAGCCTGCTTCTGATCATTGGATGAAACTTTTGTATCCTTGATAAACGTCATGTTCGAGGAACTCGCATCAGCCAGGTTCGAAGGTATTTTTCCCGATTTCATGTATTCAGCACGCTGAGTCACATTCATTCCTTCCACATTTACATTCACCTCGCGTACTGCTGCCACCTTGGTTGCTCCATCCTCGGTATAGGATAAGGTACCCTGAATATCTATGATTTCCTGTTGTTTTTCAAGAATTGGCACAAGGCGGTATTTAACCAGGAATACAGAGGCGGCAGGTGGTTTCATCCATACATAACGGGCTATTGCTGCAGCCTGAGAAACAACTGCACCATTTGCTTCAATTGATTCAAATGAGTAACCGCCCGGGATTGACTCTTCCAGCTTTAAAAAATTTGTCTCATTTGGCTTTTGAATAAGAACATTGATATAGACTATTCCATTCGCTTCAATTACAGGTTTCTGCCGCACGATTGTTGTATATACATCCTGGAGACCCTGGGATTCATCCGGGTAAACAATATTGGCTGGTTCCTTAATCGAATTGAAATCCTTTATATCCACAACAAGGCTTTGATCAACATCAGGGTTCGCCATGATATTTACTATGGTTGGTTCAGTAAGATTCAGAAAATCACGTTCACCCCCATTCACATATGCAAAAGTACCGTCAAGTTCCAACCTGCCCGACAGTCTTTCATTCACCTGTATTGAATATTTTACCACAATTTCCTGCTCTGAGGGGAGTTTCAGCCATATGATTCTTACCCTCTGATCAGAAAAAGTGAAATCGGCATTGGGGGAATTAATATTTTCGGCTGTAAAACCAGATGGAAGATCCTGTGAAAACCTGGAATAATCTTTCAAATTTCCCTTATTAAACGTAAGTGTTACCTCGAAGCTGCTTCCTGCAACAACATTCTCAGGAGCTTCCAGCTTAATGCTGACGCCTTCCTGTTGTCCTAATAGGGGCAGTGAGACCAGGAAAAGCAGGGCAAATAAATGTTTTCTCATAGCATTTCATAATTTTCAATGCAAGGTACAAAAAAAACAAGCATCCTAAGTTGAAATTACTAACAGCAGACTGGCTGCCGGCTCTAGAAGTTAGGACTCAACAGGTACTTGCTGTAGAATTCATTGATTACTTTCACCGCTTCAACTGCAGTATCAACCACTGTGAAAAGTTTTGTATCTTCCGGACTTATATTTTTCTGTTCTTCAAGAACCTTATCTTCTATCCAATCGATCAGGCCACTCCAAAATTCCTTACCTACCAGTACAATCGGGAAACGCCCGATCTTTCCAGTCTGAATAAGGGTTGCAGACTCGAAGAACTCGTCAAAAGTACCGAATCCGCCGGGCAGGACTATAAATCCCTGGGCATACTTCTGAAACATCACCTTCCTGACAAAGAAATGCTTGAAAGTGATCAGTTTGTCATGGTCAATATAGGGATTGGATGATTGTTCAAAAGGGAGTTGTATGTTTAGTCCAACGCTTTTGCCGTTACCTTTCTTGGCTCCCTTATTTGCTGCCTCCATAATCCCTGGTCCGCCCCCGGTAATAACTCCGTATCCATTCATTGTAAGTTCATACGCAATATCTTCTGCCAGCTTGTAATATTCATTTTCAGGTTTGGTTCTCGCAGAGCCAAATATGGATACACAAGGTCCAATGGTACTCAATTTTTCAAATCCTTCCACAAATTCAGCCATGATCTTGAAAATCTGCCAGCTATCTGACGATTTAATCTCATTCCAGTTTTTCGGACTAAATGCCTTTTTAATTTTATCCTCGCTTGAAGTCATGTTTTTAGGTATTTCTTAATGCGGCAATATAGTAAAAAAGCCGGAATGGTGGAATGGTGGAAAGAGGGAAGAGTTGAATGGGTGGGGGGTGATTTGTTGAATTGTTGATTTGTTGATTTGTTGATTTGTTGATTTGTTGAACTGTTGATTTGTTGAACTGTTGATTTGTTGAATTGTTGAATTGTTAAATGGAAGTATTCAAGGAAATGATCAATTAATTGTGGCATTCCTTTTTTGCAGCACACTGGTTTCCGGACCGAGTCATTAAGGCTTTGGCCTGCAAATTTACAGACATGAAATTCATCGGTTTCCCTTGGGTACATTACTTCGAATGTTCAGCAGGAGTCATTTGGTATCCGATGACCGTGGCATGGAAGTCTGAAAAGTCGGTTAAGCTTCCTCTAATTCGTCTTTCAGACACTGCCCTGTATAACTATCCTTTACTTTAGCAACCTGCTCCGGGGTTCCGCTTGCAATAATTTCACCACCGCCAATACCTCCTTCTTTTCCAAGGTCAATAATATGGTCCGCAACTTTAATGACATCCATATTGTGTTCGATCATAATAACAGTATTCCCTTTATCAACAAGCTTGGATACCACATCAAGCAACACCCTGACATCCTCGAAATGGAGTCCGGTGGTTGGTTCATCGAGGATATAAAGTGTTCTGCCCGTATCCTTCTTGGCAAGCTCCGAAGACAATTTCACCCGCTGCGACTCTCCTCCGGAAAGTGTTGTGGATGGCTGACCAAGCCTTATATAACCCAGGCCCACGTCCTTCATTGTTTTAAGTTTCCTTTTAATGTTTGGAATACTTTCAAAGAACTCAAGAGCCTGGTTGATTGTAAGCTGAAGCACATCATTGATATTCTTTCCCTTGTATTCCACCTCAAGGGTTTCCCTGTTGTATCGCTTCCCTCGGCAAGTTTTGCATTGCACATAAACATCCGGCAGAAAATTCATCTCTATGGTTTGAACGCCGGCTCCCCCGCAGGTTTCACAACGCCCGCTGGCTACATTAAAGGAAAACCGGCCAGCTTTGAATCCACGGACTTTGGCGTCGGGTGTCATCTCAAACAATTTTCGGATATCCCCGAAAAGATTGGTGTAAGTTGCCGGATTTGACCTTGGTGTTCGCCCAAGGGGTGACTGGTCAACCTCAATTACCTTGTCGATAAACTCAAGGCCTTCCAGTGATTTGTACTCCAGGGGTTCTTTATTTGACCTGTGAAGCTTGTTGCTGAGAATCGGATGAAGCGTATCGTTGATGAGGGTCGATTTTCCACTTCCGCTCACACCTGTTACGCAGATAAACATTCCAAGAGGAAATTCCACGTTTACACTCCTTAGATTATTTCCGGATGCTTTTTTCAGGACAAGCTTTTCCCCATTGCCTTCCCTCCTTTTTGCCGGAATGCCAATCTCCTTTGACCTGTTTAAATAATTAGCTGTAAGGGAATTTGTTGCCCTGATCTCCAGGGGAGACCCCTCAGCAACCAGATGTCCCCCAAGTCTTCCTGCTCCCGGACCAAGATCGAGGATATGGTCTGCTGCAAGCATCATCTCCTTATCATGTTCCACAACAATTACTGAGTTGCCCTGATCCCGAAGTTTTTTAAGCGAATCAATCAGCTTCATGTTATCGCGTTGATGAAGTCCAATGCTTGGTTCGTCAAGGATATACAATACATTCACCAGGCGTGAGCCTATCTGAGTTGCTAAGCGGATGCGCTGACTTTCACCACCTGAAAGACTCCTGGAAGTCCTGTTAAGAGAGAGATATCCAAGCCCCACATCTTCCAGGAAGACAAGCCGGGAGCGGATCTCCTTCAATACCTCCCTGGCTATCTCATTCTGACGCTCGGTGAGCTTTGTTTCAATGCTACTGAACCAGGCCCTGAGCTTGCTGATATCCATCGAAGCAAGTTCAGTAATATTCTTATCAACGATCCTGAAATAGAGCATCTCCTTTTTCAGCCGCTGGCCGTTGCACTCGTGACAAACCACTTTGCGAATAAACTGTTTTGCCTGCTTCTGACTGCTCCCCGGGGCGTCTTCACTTACCTGGTGATTTACATAATTAATAATGCCATCGAAGCTCAGGAAATAGTTTGAAGAGCTTCCAAGCGGAGTGTTTTCGAGCTTTAGAGGCTCTTCTGAACCGAATAAAATTGTATTCAGCGCTTCTTCAGGAATGTTTTTTACTGCTGTGTCGAGGGAAAATTTATATCTTTTTGCAATTGCCTCGATCTGCCAAAAGATCAATGCATTCCTGTATTTTCCCACTGGGACCAGGGCGCCTTGCCTGATGCTTTTATCCTGGTCAGGTATAATCCTGGAGATATCGACATCATTTATCAAACCAAGTCCATTGCACCTTATACAGGCTCCATGGGGCGAATTGAAAGAAAAGCTATGCGGAGCCGGTTCATTGTAGGATATTCCGCTGGTAGGGCACATGAGCATACTGGAGAAAAACCGCGGCTCATTGGAATCCTTTTCCATGACCATTGTAATTCCCCTTCCTTCTCTCATTGCAACAGCGACTGATTCCTTCAGACGCTTGTCTTCAGATTCCCGAACCTGGATACGATCTATCACGATCTCAATGTCATGAACCTTATACCTGTCGATCCTCATTGCCGGAACCAGCTCCTGTATTTCTCCATCTATCCTAACATATAGGTACCCTCTTTTGCGGATCTGTTCAAAGAGCTCACGGTAATGCCCTTTTCTTCCCTTCACAGCAGGAGCAAGGACATAGATCTTTTTCCCTGAGAACTGCTCTCGAATAAGATCCAATATCTGATCCTGGGAATACTTGACCATTTTCTCACCTGTAACATACGAATAGGCTTCTGATGCCCTGGCAAACAGCAACCTCAGGAAATCATATATTTCAGTAACTGTTCCTACGGTCGACCTGGGGTTTTTATTGGTGGTTTTCTGCTCTATCGAGATCACAGGACTTAAGCCCGTGATCCTGTCTACATCGGGTCGCTCAAGATTCCCGAGGAATTGCCTCGCGTAGGCACTCATCGTTTCGACATAGCGCCGCTGACCTTCAGCGTAGATCGTATCAAAGGCAAGTGAAGATTTTCCACTTCCGCTTAATCCTGTAACAACTGTTAACTGGTTTCTCGGGATTGAGACATCGATATTTTTCAGGTTATGCTCCCGGGCACCATAAACATTTATAAAGTTCTTCTGATCAGACATTCAATTTTCTCAAGAAAGTGTTTTTTAATCCACTGCCATTCAAACAGGCAGCGACGCTAAGATAATCCCTGTACCTTACTAAATAAGTTCTAATTTTTATAATTTGCTAATTCCCCGAGCCCCCTATTTCCTGTTACGCTATTCCCAAATAACAGACCGTTCCAAGGGGATCTTAATTTCATAGGTTTTTCCCCTGGCATTGGTAAGACTATTTTCCCTCAACCATGGATTCATGTATTTAAGGAGTTTATAATTTGTTCCCTGCTCTGAAGCAAAATCAGCAAAATTGACCACAGGCCCGGATACCTCAACAAGCTTATAAGGAACAGGTTGATAAAGGTCTTTATTTGAAAGTTTGAATCCATACTCTGATGGATTTTCAAGTATCAGTTTAAATGCAAGGATTCTGTAAACATACCTGGAGGTTTCCTCATTCAGCAAAAGGTCATAATAATTGTCTTGCTTTTGCCTTTCCACCTGCCTGTCAATACCTCTCCGTCCGGCATTGTAGGAGGCTGCTGCCATGGTCCAGTTTCCATATTTGTCATAGGATTCTTTCAGGTACCTGCAGGCAACCACAGTCGATTTCTCCAGGTTATACCTTTCATCGACTTCACTGTTAATCTCGAGTCCATAATCTTCCCCTGTCCCAACTGCTATTTGCCAGAAGCCAGTTGCACCTGCTGGGGAAACCACATTCTCAAGTCCGCTCTCTGCCAGGACAAGGTATTTGAAATCCTCCGGAATGCCCTCTTCCTGCAAAATCGCTTCAATCTCGGGAAAGTACCTGTTTGCCAGTTTAATATAGCGGATCGATTGTGAATGAAAAAAAGTATTGGATACAAGCTCTTTGTCCAGTGCTTCCTTAACATCAAAATATTGAACAGGTACCCTTTCCCCTGCAAAGAAAACGCTATCAGGAATTTCGGTTGAAAATACGGCATAATTGGCTTTTTCCTCCGGCACCAGGGTTTCAGGCTGAACGACACTCCCAAATCCCTCCTTATCTATGACAAAAGCCAATATCAATACAACAGTCGCAATAAGCGGCAGCATCCATCTCCATGTTCTGTTAATACGCATCGCATAGTCCTCCCTTATTTTCATAATCCGTAATTATACTTCAAAAGTAATCGTTAGTGCAATTGTTTCAAATAATTAACAAAGTTAACACTCTGGATTTCTCTTTTTTGAAAATCAGAAAATTTAATAAGGACTGAAGTAGGAAGTACCTGCTAAAATTTAAAATTCAGACCTGTCATAAGGCCGAAAGCATAGGGACGAGTCGCAGGAAGGCTTTCATCGTTAATTGAATTCAGATAGTACCTGAACCTTGGCTCCATGCTCAGGCTGAAATTCCTGGCAAAGTCATAAATGAAACCTATTCCGGCATTCCCGGAATAATTCACATGCCTGATATCTATAAGTTCACCTATTACCTTGTTGCCATTATCTGTTGCGGCTGAAATAGAATTACCTACAAGAAGGTTGGTACTGATTCCACCTATCAATTGCACGTCGAAAGTTCCATCAATGACTTTATATTTAATGCTGAAAGGAATTTCAAGATATTCGAAGGACTGGGTGAATCCGTTTACAACTGAATTGTCGACAGTAGTCGCCTCTGGTGTTAGCGTATGATAATCCCCGACTGCCTCCGCCCTTGAATAGCTACTGAAATACAAGGACTTATCTTTAGAAACTACTGTCCCCATGGAATTAGACAGGCTGACAACATTGTTTGCATTATCAGAAAACACTTCGGGATCGGTAAAAAATTTGTTACTGAAGCTGCTGAAATCCCCAATATTCACTCCCATTTTATTATAGAACAGGCCAGACTCAATTGTCAGTCTGTTTGTAGGAGCGTAGTTAACATTTATTCCTCCGGAGTAGGTTAGTTTTGCTGATTCCGAATTATTTACATTCATATTCTGGCTATTCACCGGGGAAGCAACATCCCTGTAACTGACCAGGGGTGACAAAGATGCTCCAAGTTGCCATTTTCCTGATCTTTCAGACTTTTTCTGTTCCAGTTCAACATCAATTTCCGGTACAAGTAATTTCATCAGGCTGTCCTCATTTACCTTGAATTGAGATTCTGCAGACTGTTTCTGGTCTGCAAGCCTGATCTCATCCACCGGAATTGGTGAATCAGAAAGGTATGCTGCAGCCATAGTCTCAATCTGATTCTCCTCCAATACTTCTTCAATGGTCTGGATCACTTTTTCTTCTAATCTTGAGCCTGCAGGCCTGTTGGAATTCTGTCCTTGCCTGGTTTTCACTGTTGTCTTTCCTGTAATCTGAAGGCCCCCATCCTGAAGAGCTTCATTCATTTCGACGTGTACACTTTCTTTTTCCTTCCTTTCCCCGCCTATTTTTTCATTCAGACTATTTTCCGCTGAAAGAGGTGTTTCAACCTGCTGTAGCAGTTTGAATCCAACGCTTACAGCAAGTGCGAGACCAGCAGCAACTGCAAGCAATATGAAGAGATTTCTCCTTGAATTACCTTTGCTGAGATCTGCAGCTATACCTTCCCATACCGATTCAGGTGGTTCAGGAGTAAATCCTGCCATCTTTCCGGCCAGCCCGCCTCGTGTTATTTTATCTTCCTTGTTCATCTTATCTTCACAATTCCGTATTCCTTTTTTACCTTCTCCTGCAATATTGCCCTGGCCCTTGAAAGGTTTGATTTTGACGTTCCCTCTGAAATACTCAGCATTTCTGCGATTTCCTTATGGTTATACCCTTCAATGGCGTACAGGTTAAAAACCATCCTGTACTTTGGTGAAAGTTCCTGGATCATCATTACCAGGGATTCAGCATTGAGCTGTGTGAGTACATTTTCCGAAACCTGTTCGTCTGCAAGGTTTGGCTCGTCATCCACCCTTTTTAGAAGTACCTGGCTCCTGTATCGCTCAAGCGCTGTGTTGATCATTACCCTTCTTATCCAACCCGGAAAGGCATTCGGATCCTTCACCTGATCAATCTTTTTAAAGACCTTCACAAAACCATCCTGTAATATATCCTGTGCATCCTCCTCCGAAGATGCATACTGCAGACACAATCCATACATTGCACCACTGTATTGCCTGTACAATTTCTCCTGGCTGCTTCCATCACCTTTTTTGCAACCTTCGATCAGTATGTCTGCTTTAACTGCCAATCAATATTCCTCCCTGTTTGTAAAGTTAAGTTAATTCCTTAAGAGCCCTTCAAAAATTGTGCCTTCAGGAAAACCTTCCGGTACATTTCGGAAGATAAAAATTGGCAGGAGTATATATTTGCTTTGTGCTAATTTTACTTTATCTTTTGCAGTAGGATGCATATTCCTTGTTAAGGGTTGCGTAATGACCGACGCAACCAATTTAAAGATTGAATCATCCTATGTATGAAAATGAAATTCCATTTTTACTTTAACCATTTTAAAGCTTATCGATATGAAAAAGATACTTCT
>CAYSAH010000082.1:0-11113 GCA_964428945.1 uncultured Bacteroidaceae bacterium
AGATGTTTATGACGGGATGGATCTTGCATTG
Organism: uncultured Bacteroidaceae bacterium; assembly: GCA_964428945.1. Taxonomy (GTDB): domain Bacteria; phylum Bacteroidota; class Bacteroidia; order Bacteroidales; genus M55B112. The sequence goes on from CAYSAH010000082.1 coordinate 32, forward strand.
ATAACTTTTGACAAAGAAAAGAATATGGTAGAATATGCCGGGGCATACAATTCCATGTACCTTGTCAGGGAAGGTGAACTTACTGAAATAAAAGCCGATCGCCAGCCCATTGGATTGGCGGCAGGAGTAAAAAAGGTTTTTACAACGCAAAGGGTGGAAGTACAATCAGGAGACATGATCTATCTCTTCTCAGATGGTTTTGCCGATCAGTTTGGCGGGGATCAACTGAAGAAATTCAAGTCAAACAATTTGAAAATTTTACTGACAAGGATTTCAGGGGAGGCCATTAACAAACAGCGGGATATTCTTGATTCAACTATTGAAAACTGGAGAGGAAATGTCGAGCAAATCGATGATATCCTGATCATTGGCCGGAGGTTCTGACACGTCCTTTATTTGCCTCTACGGCTGCATATTTTATTACCCTGGGATCCCAGTCAGGCTCATTTTTTATAAGGTCCAAAACTTCACCCGGACTGCTTGCTACCTGCCAAATCTTTCCATGAAGCGGGCGCATAAAATTCAGACGGATCATATCATCAAAATGCCTTAAAAGCGGATCATAAAATTTGTCAGTGTTAAGGATCACGATCGGTTTCAGGAACTGGCCGAGTTGTTTCAGGGTGATCGCTTCCAGCAGCTCTTCAAGCGTTCCAACTCCGCCGGGCATTGAAATAACAGCATCCACATCCTGCATCATTAATGATTTACGCTCGTGCATGGTTTTCACAACCCTGAGGTCTTTCAGGTGAGGATGGGCCCATCCCATTTCTGTCATGAATTCCGGAATGATCCCGGTAAGCTCTCCATTCAGTTCAAGCATCCTGTCGGCCATCACACCCATTATACCAACTGAACCCGCACCATAATTCATTGTGATCTTGTTTTCTACCAGGATCTCAGCCATTACCCTGCCTGCTTCAAGAAATATTGGATCAATTCCGGGGCTTGACGCAGCAAAAATGCATACTTTCTTCATACTTCCTAAAATAAAAACCGCAGGTGAGCATTATTTGCAATAATGTCGCCCGCGGCGTTAACGCTTATTCCAAAACCTTAGAGAAGTGCTTCCAGTTTATTTACAAGTGCGCTTTTTGGAACTGCACCAACCTGTTTGTCAGCAATCTGTCCGTTTTTGAAAAACAAAATTGTAGGTATATTGCGGATCCCGTATTTTTGAGTTACACCAGGATTACTGTCTACATCCAGTTTAGTCACAAGAGCCTTACCTTCAAAATCCTTTCCTATTTCCTCCACGATTGGCCCTACCATTCTGCATGGACCGCACCATTCTGCCCAAAAATCAACAATAACCGGTTTATCCGACTTCAATACCAGTTCATCGAAATTGCTGTCAGTTGCTTCTAATGCCATAATATGTTTTTTAAATAGTTAAATACTTATCTGTAACACAAAAATATATTAAAAAGTTTATCACACCAACTTGAATTCCAATTCAGGGGTGTTCTTCAGGAAATTTATAAAGTCCTCATTCAGCTCAACCTGCCTGTTCCTGCTTAATAAATAGACGGTCATCTCTCCAGTTCTTCTATGAGGTTTTCGTTCACTGCATTTAATGGTATTTTTAAGTCTACAGCTTTGACCATTTTATCAATGACCTCAGATAAAAAAGTTATATGTTTTACTTTTAGGGAATATACAACTTTCCCCGGTTCCTCCCTGGGTCTCCATTCACTTACACCGGCCCTGATGAGCAAGGCGATCTCCGGTTTAAAAAACTGTTTGAATTTTATATACTCTTCTCCGCGTAACCTCAGGGTGTAGGATTCTGTAAAGTCCTCAATTAATGCCATAAGGTAGGGCTTGTTCCTCCACTGGTCCACAGTATCACTCACTGTTTTCACTATACCACAAAAGGTGAAATCGCGACCGTTCAGTGATTTCAAATCGCTCAATTCATGGAGGTTGGTAGTACAGAATGAATTAATTTCTGTCTGGAATCTGTCCAGGGGATGTGCTGTAAGATATATTCCGATCAGCTCTTTTTCCCTGTTGATCTTGTCGAGCAGATGCCATTCCTCGAGACCGGGCGGCTCTGGTTTTAAAAGTGTCCCCTGGTTCATTTCACCAAAGAGATTTTGCTGCGGGGTATTTTTCTCAAACTGGTACTTGTTGCCGTATTTGATCAGCCTTTCTATGAAGGTTGCCTCATCCTCTTCGACATCAATATACTGACGCCTGGATGTTTCTCCGAGCGAATCAAAGGCTCCTGATATTGCCAATCCTTCCATCGTCTTCCTGTTTATGGAAGAGAGGTTGTTTCGTTCAACAAAATCATAGATATCTGAAAAATTCCCGTTCTTTTTTCTTTCCGCCATCATTATTTCAACTGCAGATCCCCCTACACCTTTTATTGCACCTAGTCCGAACCTGATATCTCCCTTTTTGTTTACCGTAAATTTCAGGTTGCTTTCATTGACACAAGGACCAAGTACAGATATTCCCATTCTGCGGCACTCATCCATAAAGAAACCTATCTTCTTGATGTCGCTGAAATTTCGGCTAAGCACTGCTGCCATGAATTCTGCAGGGTAATGAGCCTTCAGGTAGGCTGTCTGGTAGGATACATAAGCATAACAGGTGGAATGTGATTTATTGAATGCGTATTGGGCAAATGATTCCCAATCCTTCCAGATCTTCTCAATGACTTGCTTATCGTACCCGTTTTTCTGACAACCTTCGGTGAACTTAACCTTCAGTTCATCCATCATCTTGCGGATCTTCTTACCCATTGCTTTCCTGAGCGAATCCGCCTGGCCACCTGTAAAACCAGCCAGTTTGCGGGAGAGCAACATCACCTGCTCCTGGTAGACTGTGATCCCATAGGTGTCTTCAAGGTACTCCTCCATTTCAGCCAGGTCATATTTAATCTTTTCTATGCCATGCTTACGTTTTATAAAACTGGGGATATATTCCATCGGTCCCGGCCTGTAAAGTGCATTCATGGCAATAAGGTCCTCAAACCTGTTCGGTTTCAGGTCCCTCAGATGCTTCTTCATGCCAGCCGATTCAAACTGAAAGAGCCCGGTGGTATCTCCCCTTGCATAGAGCTCAAAAGTCTTCTGATCATCCATGGGCAGATGATCTATATCTACAGTTATCCCAGTGGATTCCTGTATGTTCTCGACGGTATCCTTTATGATGGATAAGGTTTTTAGTCCAAGGAAATCCATTTTTAGCATTCCGACATCCTCAACATGCTTTCCGTCGTATTGTGTGACAAGCAATTCAGATTCCCTGGAGGTGCAGATAGGGATATTGTCGGTCAGATCATTTCTGCCTATAATGATCCCGCAGGCATGCAGGCCCGACTGGCGGACGGATCCTTCCAGCGTTTCTGCAAATTTCAATGTGTTTACCACGAGCGGATTCGAAGAGTTCTTTTCCTTTCGGAGTTCTTCAACTTCCTCGAAAGCCTTTTTTAAAGTTGTTCCGGGTCTTTCAGGGACAAGTTTTGCAAGCCGGTCGGCCTCAGGCAGGGGCAACTTCTGAATTCTGGCCACATCCCTTATGGCCATTTTGGCGGCCATAGTGCCAAATGTTATTATATGTGCTACAACATCATGACCATACTTGTCGACAACCCATTTCAGCACAAGGTCGCGGCCATCCTCGTCGAAATCAATATCTATATCAGGCATCGAAATCCTGTCAGGATTAAGAAATCTTTCAAACAGCAGATCGTACCTGATCGGATCTATATCTGTAATTTTAAGGCAATAGGCTACAGCAGAACCAGCCGCAGAGCCTCTTCCGGGCCCTACGGAAACCCCCATTTCCCTTGCTGCAGCAATAAAATCCTGGACAATCAGGAAATAGCCTGGAAATCCCATCCTTCTCACAGTATTCAGCTCAAAATCCAGGCGTTCCCTTAATTCATCTGTAATGCTTCCATATCGTTCCTCAGCCCCGATGTAGGTGAGATGCCGTAAGTATTCATCTTCGTTTTCAAATTCTGCCGGAATTTTAAAAATGGGCATAATCGGATTTGAACTCAACTCGTAATCCTCAATTTTTTCAGCTATCTCCATTGTATTTGAGATAACTTCAGGAAGGTCCCGGAAAAGCTCTATCATCTCTGATTGGGTCTTGAACCACTCCTGGTGGGTATAGCGCATCCTGGTCGGGTCGTCAAGATCCTTTCCTGTACTGAGACAGATCAGGTGGTCGTGCGCGCCGGCATCTTCTTCATTTATGAAGTGAACATCATTTGTAGCGATACATTTTATGCCATGCTTTTTCCCAAGTTCCAGTAAGGTGCGGTTAACATAAACCTGGTCATCAAAAACCCGCCTGTCGGTTTCGGGATCATTGGTCTGATGCCTCATAAGTTCAAGGTAGAGATCATCACCGAATACCTCCCTGTATTTCAGAATGATCCTTTCTGCCTCATCAACGGACTTGTTCATTATTGCCTGCGGAACCACTCCGCCAAGACAGGCTGTGCTTACGATAATGTCTTCATGGTATTCCTTGAGGATTTCAAAATCGATCCTGGGCTTGTAATAAAAGCCTTCGGTCCATCCCTTTGAAACAAGCTTTACCAGGTTGTGGTATCCTTTTTTTGATTTTGCAAGAAGAATCAGGTGGTCATTTCCATCAAGGTTTTTATCTTCCCTTAAGAGTCTCGAACGATTGGCAACATAGACCTCTGCTCCAATAACCGGCTTGATCCCCCGCTTGCGGGCCTCTTTATGAAACTCCTTCACCCCAAACATGTTTCCATGATCCGTTATCGCGATGGCTTTCATTCCGTCATCCACCGCTTTACTGATCAGGGAGGGAATATTGGCAGCACCGTCGAGTATCGAGTATTGAGTATGTACGTGAAGATGGCAGAATTGTAACTCATCAGCAGGCAGGCTTTGTAGGGTTTCTGCATCAGCTTCAGGATCTTCCTCAATTTCAATTCTTTTTTCCTCTTTATTTTCAATTGTGAAGGGAGCTATCTTCACGGGGTTCAGCAGCAGGAACGCTTTATAATCGTCCGTTGAAATATTTAAGAGCTCGGGGGAAATGATCCGGCGGCGGTAAAGTTCAAAAAATGCCCGTGCCGTCGCATTTACATCCGCAGAAGCATCATGTGCCCCGGAAAAGGATTCGGAAAATAATATTTCGTAGAGCTCTTCAAGTTTGGGAGACTTAAACCTGGCCCCGCGCCCGGGGAGTTTGCAAAAGTCGCGGGTAAGCTCCATTGTACAAACAGAGCGGGTTGAGAGCAGCTTGTTTGGTATCCCGGAACGTAGCAGTTCGGCTGCAGTAATATTAAGATCGAATTTTACATTGTGACCAATAACAAAGGAAGAAGACTCAAGGGCCTCAGCAAACCGGGACATTGCCACCTCGCATGCTACACCGGACTCCAGGGCCTTTGCTGTTGAAATACCGTGTACCTTCTCCGCAGAATAAGGGATCTCGTATCCATCCGGACGGATGATCAGATTGTCTGTTTCAAGAAGTTTACCGGTTTTATCATGCAACTGCCACGCGATCTGAACCACTCTTGGCCAATTCTCAAGCTCCTCAATTGGGGCATTATCCCTCAGCGGCAGTCCTGTTGTCTCTGTATCAAAAATTAAAAACATGAATAAGTATTGTAGATATAATTAACTAGTAGTCAAGTAAATAAATTATAAGCCGTGAATTTATAAAGTTAACTTATTTGATCTTAAATTTGCCCGGATGTTAATAAGTTTTGAAAAGGATAATATTTCCTTAAGACCGATTTCAATAAAGCTGTGGCCTGATTTTTGCATTGATCTGAGTAAATCCATTGATCATGGAAAGGAAACTTATATTGCTCGTCCTCCTGTTCTGCCTGCTTATTCCAGCATCGGCAGGTAATCTTCCTCAAAGCGGGGAGCTGAAACTGACTGTCTATCCTAATCCTGCAGAAGATTACCTGAAGGTGGAGCTGAATTCTGAATATCCGCTTGTTCCCGAATTACAGATCATTGACCTTACAGGTAAGATCATTATAAAGTTTGAAGGAAAATTTTCGCAGGTAAATACTGTATACAGGGCCGAGCTTGACATTAAAGGACTGGAAGCCGGAATTTATTTCGTAAAGGTGAGCCAGGGAAAAACTATATTTACTTCGAGGCTCCTTGTTCGATAAGGAGCTTCATCCTGCACCACCAGGCGGATACTCCGCGCTTCACCCATCACTTCTTTCTTCGGGCACCTGCTATTCCGGGATATTCTTAACTGGATTTGTATGTGTGGACCAGGGTTTTCAGTGCGAAAAAAGAAATTCTGCGGACTTGTCTTTTTTTAGATATAAACTTTGTATATATGTCTGGAAAAGTTACCTTTGCAGCCACGTTTTTTAAAAATTAGGTTTAATTTAAATTAAAAGAAAATGCCTGTTAAAATCAGATTACAGCGACGGGGTCGCAAATTCACAAAAATCTACGCTATAGTAGTAGCTGATAGCAGGGCGCCACGGGATGGCCGGTACATTGATACATTGGGACAATATAATCCCAATTCAAATCCAGCTTCCATCGACCTTGACTTTGATAAAACATTGGATTGGTTGCAAAAGGGCGCTCAACCTACAGATACCTGCAAGGCTATACTGTCTTACAAGGGTGTACTCTACAAAAAACACCTTCTTGAGGGTGTGAAAAAAGGAGCATTTGATGAAGCTGAAGCTGAAAAGCGTTTCGAGAAATGGCTTTCAGATAAGGAGAACAAGATCCAGGCCAAAGTTGAAAAACTTCAGTCGGATATGGTGTCTTCAGTAAAAGAAAAACTGGCAGCCGAGGTTAAGGTCAAGGAAAAGAGAGCCCTTGAAATTCAAAAGCAAAGATCAGCTGCACTTGCAAAAGAAACTGCAAAAGAAACTGCATCTGAAGAGGAAGTTGAGGAAAGCGATGTTGCAGTTGAAGAAACCATCGTTGTTGAAGAAGCTGCTGTAGCTGAAGAAACTCCTGCTGCTGAGCTTGAAGAAGCCCCTGCTGCTGAAGTTAAAGCCGAGGATGAAAGTGCTTCTGCTGAAACAGAAGAGGAAAAGAAAGAAATAGAATAAATTCATAAAGCATGCCCTATCCGGGGAACCATATCGGAACCCTCATTAAACCGCATGGCTACAAAGGCGAGATGCTTTTAAAGGGTAAGGCAGAACTGCTTAAAGATTTAAGAGAAGGGAATGCGTTGTTCATCGATATTTCGGGACAGCGCATCCCTTTTTTTATTGAAGAATTTTCTGCTGAACCTTCGTTAGACCGAGGGATCATTAAATTTGAGTTTATTGATTCAAACACTGAAGCAAGAAAATATTCAGGATGCGAGCTTTGGTCCGGGATCAAACCTGGTCAAAAAGGTAACAAAGTGCTTTCTGTAAATGAATATATTGGTTTCACGGTTATTGACAAAGACACAGGGATCTCTTACACCGTTACAGATTATTATGAAAGTGAGGCGAATCCGGTTCTTTTGCTGGAATACGGTAAGAAGGAAGTGATGTTGCCCCTGAATGCTGATTATGTGCTGTCTGTTGATGTCTCAAAAAAGACAATAGAGGCAGCATTTCCCGAAGGACTGGTTACAGATTGATGAATCCTCAAGGGCTGAAGGCCTGGCAATTCATTCGTAAATCAGGGTCTTTCGATCGTATCTTAACGCAGGATTTTTATCTCTCCTCCCGGTCCAAGTTTAATTATTGAAGAAGGCCTTGCCCTGGTTAATTCATCCTGTCTCCACTGAACCACGTAATCAACGGATTCAATGATCAAGGGGTCGATTTCACTAAAGTTACCTGGAGATGCTTTTCCTGATATGTTAGCCGAGGTGGAAACAATGGGCTTCCTGAGCCGACTGATCAGTCCTGAACAAAAATCATCATTGCATACCCTGATCCCGATGGTCTGCTCAGAACTGATGAGGTTCGCGGCAAGATTTTTTGCTCCGGGGTAAATAATTGTAAGTGGTTCATCCGATACTTCAATCAGTTCCCATGCAATATCAGGGACTTCCTTAACATAGGATGGCAAACGGTTTGCTGAATCGAGCAGAACGAGCATGTTTTTTGAATCATTTCTTTGTTTGATCCCGTATATTCTTGAAACCGCGTTTTCATTCGTAGCATCACAGCCTATTCCCCAAATGGTATCTGTCGGATACAATATAACACCCCCTCTTCTCAATACTTCGAGGGCATTCCTGATATCGTCGTTCATCGAAGGCATTCTTTATAAAGTTCATTAAGCTGAGGGATGGTATTTTCCTCCCTGAATTTCAATGCGTGCAACATACCGGCTTTTACAAGCTTTTCCTTCAGAGCTGTATCATGGATCACCCTCCTGATGGCTTCGGAAAGTTCCCCGGTATTCCCGGGAGTTACGCTTAGCCCTCCATCCCCGGCAGTCTCTTCAAGGCATCCGCCCCTGGAGGTTATAACCGGGATGCCTGAATTAAGAGCCTCCAGTACAGGGATCCCAAATCCTTCATACCTGCTGGGATAAACCAAAGCAGAAGCTTTCTGGTATATGCTGGGAAGATCATGATTTTCAATATGATGATGGAAAATTATGTTTGGTACATTATGCACTGCAATATATTCTGCAATTCTGTCGAAATAGCTCGTCTTTTTCCCGATAGCAACCAGCGGAATGTCAATATTCCCTTCGTGAAGTGCGCGAATTATTTCAAGGAGGTTTTTTCTCTCTTCTATCGTTCCTATGTAAAGAATGTAATTCTCCGGAAGGGAATATTTAAGGGATATTCCTGCAAGCTCTTCAACATTTTTCTTTTCATAGAACCACGGATTACACCCCTGGTAAATGATACGGATCCTGTTTTCTTCAACTCCAAGCAGTTCAACCAGGTCGTCTTTGGTTTGCCTGCTTATTGCAATGATCCTGTCGGCATTTTTAACTGCATTGGCAGTCTTCTTCTGGTAAATGCGCCGGTCAATGGGCTTATATAGTTCAGGGAAGCGCATGAAGATGAGATCGTGAATAGTTACCACGCTTCTGACTCCGGTCTTTTCTATTCCAAGGGGGATCTCATTGGATAAGCCGTGAAACAATTCAATCCCTTCCCTTTTAAGTTGCTTATTTATTCCGTATGTTCTCCAGTATCCTTTCAGTTGTTTCAGCCACAGTGTATCCGGGAGACAAAGTCGTGCATTAGCCGGTGCTTCATAAAAATCCTTTTCGCGCAGGGAAGGAGTGAACAGGAAATATTCGTTTTCAGAATAGAGACGACTAAGTGCATTGATCGTAAACCGGCTGTAATTACCTAACCCGGTATGGTTTGAAAAGGCCCTTTTGGCGTCAAATCCTATGCGCATCACACGGCTACATTATATTCACGAAGAGCATCATTCAAGGATGTTTTCAGATCTGTCGAAGGCTTCCTTTTTCCGACGATCAGCGCACAGGCAACCTGGAAATCGCCTGCAGGGAATGATTTTGTAAAGGAACCCGGGATAACTACCGACCGGGCAGGGACAACGCCCCTGTGTTCAATCGGTTCGCTGCCTGAAACATCAATGATCCTTGTGGAATTTGTGATCACAACATTGGCCCCAAGCACAGCTTCGCTTTCAACCCTTACACCTTCAACCACAATGCTCCTGGAACCTATAAAACAGTTGTCTTCGATGATCACCGGTGCAGCCTGGACAGGCTCCAGGACGCCTCCCAATCCGACACCTCCGCTAAGATGAACATTTCTGCCAACCTGGGCACATGAACCAACAGTGGCCCAGGTATCCACCATTGTACCAGAGTCAACATAAGCACCTATATTTACATAGGAAGGCATCAGGATCACCCCCCTGGCAATGTAAGAGCCGTAACGGGCAATGGCATGCGGCACAACACGAATTCCCTTTTCCATGTATCCGTTTTTCAATGGAATCTTGTCGTGGAATTCAAAGGGAGGCACTTCAATGGTCTCCATTTTACGAATAGGAAAATAGAGGATTACCGCTTTCTTGATCCAGTCATTCACCTGCCAGGTGCCGTCTTTTTTTTCAGCAACCCTGACCAGCCCGGTATCAAGCATACCGATCACTTCCTCGATCGTATTCTGAACCTCCTTCTCCTTCAATAATTCCCTGTTGTCCCAGGCATTTTCTATGATCTTTCTATGTTCCATTTATTTCTTTCCTTTTAAAATGTTCATCTGTTAATCTTTGATTATCGTGTTTTATATTCAGCAACATGATTTTTTTGAACCCTGTATCTTAGGAAAGATCTCACCATTCTGCCAATAAGGTATAAAAATACAAGGCTGAAGATAATCGTTGCTCCGGAAGGAATATTCAGGTAATACGAGGCAAGCAGGCCAATGAGTGCTCCAATGAAACCTATGATCACGGACCAGACGAGGATCCTTCCGAAACTGGAGGTAAAGAGGTTTGCCGTATTCTGGGGAATGGTGAGAAGACTTAGGACCAGGATAATACCGGCAACCCTTATGCTCAATACAATAGTGAGCGCCACAAGTGTGATCATAATATAATTGACAAGCATAACAGGTATTCCACGGGTCCTGGCAAAGAGCTCATCGAATGAAACAAACAGAATGATCCTGTAAAACAGGATAAAAATCAGGGACACAACCATGGTAAGGGCAAGCATCAGCCAGAGGTCAACATGCGTTACCGTGATTATGCTTCCGAAGAGGAAACTCATTAAATTCGGGGAATAGCCGGGTGTCAGGTAAATGAAAATAATACCAATGGCCATACCCAGCGACCACATAACAGCGATCAGGGAATCATTCCTGATCAGTTTTTTCCTTGTAAGGTTTTCGGTGGTAACAGCTGCGATCATTGCGAAAACCGCAGCTCCGGCCATCGGGGGCCAGCCAAAGAAATAACTGATCCCGACTCCTCCGAATGAGGCATGTGTTATTCCTCCGCTGATAAATACCATCCTTCGGGCAACAATGTAGGTTCCTGTCAAACCGCATGAAACCGCCATCAGGAAGGCTGCTGCAAATGCATTCCTGATGAATTCATATTCGAAAAGCTTAAAAATTTCCATTCGTTTACGATTTATGCACTTCCATTACCCTGTGCGGAACAGGCCCGTGCGTTACAAG
>CAYSAH010000083.1:0-1811 GCA_964428945.1 uncultured Bacteroidaceae bacterium
ATCCGGAATGAACTTGGTGAATCCTACGATCTTTATAAAAAGTTTGAGGAGATAAGGGATATGGAAGGTATTCAGGCCATCATGCCATATTCGATCGACATTTACTGATCTTTATCCCGGGAACATTTACCGGAATATTCAAAGCGAACTTTTCCGGCACTTTGCGGTTATTTGCGAAAGAACTGTCGCGAACAGGTGCAAAGTATCGGAAAGTTCTTAGTTGGAAAATACCTCTTCAGGAAACACATTATTAAAAATTCTGCAAACTTTCTGTAAAGTAAAATGAATACCCGCCCAATCACCCTTGGAAATATTTTCCTCTTGCCCTTTAGTCTGCTTTACAGGCTGGTCATCGGGATCAGGAATACTTTCTTTGAATGGGGAATTTTGCCTTCAACTGAATTCGGGCTTCCGGTAATATCCGTAGGGAATATAACTGTGGGCGGAACCGGGAAGACTCCACATGTGGAATACCTGATCGACCTGCTTAAGAATGAATACCTGGTGGCCACCCTGAGCAGGGGATACGGAAGGGAAACAAGCAAATTCATCATTGCAGATATGGATTCTTCTGCTTCCCAGGTTGGTGACGAGCCAAGACAGATCAAGCAAAAATATCCCGGAATTATCGTTGCCGTTGACAGGAGACGGGTGAACGGTATTCGCCGCTTACTGAATATGAAGGAGCACGTTGATGTTATCCTGCTCGATGATGCATTTCAGCACCGTTATGTAAAACCCGGGAAATCGATCCTTCTGATGGATTACAAGTACCTGGTAACGCGTGATTTCCTGCTTCCTGCCGGAAGGCTCCGCGAGCCGGCTTCAGCAAAAAAAAGAGCCGATATCATTCTGATCACTAAAACTCCCGGGCGCCTCAAACCTATGGACCTCCGTAATATCGTCATGGAACTCGGGATTGAGCTTCATCAGCATTTATTCTTTACCAGGGTCGATTATGGAGAATTAAAACCTGTTTTTGATATTCCTGAAGACAAAAAAGGGAAATTAAAATCCAGGAAAACTCCCCTCCTGCTACTCACAGGCATTGCAAATCCAAGGCCTCTGAGGAAATATGCAAGGAGCATATCCACTAATTTACACGAGATCACATTTCCGGATCATCACAAATATGACCAGAAGGACATAGAGAAGATCAGAAACAAGATAGAATCGATGGACCATCCCGATACGATCATCCTTACCACTGAAAAGGATGCCATGAGGCTGCAGGAGATAAATATTGAAGATTCACTGAAAAATATCCTATATTATGTTCCGATAAAAGTGAGCTTTTTGAATGACGATCAGCATGAATTCAATAAATTAATACTGAACTATGTTAGAAGCAATAAAAGAGACAACCTCCTTCATAAAAGAGCAAACAACACTAAATCCTGAGCTTGCAATCATACTTGGTACCGGGCTCGGCGATATCGCTGATGAAATACAAGCCGAAAAGATCATTGCCTACGGGGATATTCCTAATTTCCCTGTATCTACTGTCGAAGGGCATGATGGTTTTCTGATCATCGGGACCTACGCCGGAAAAGAGGTAATTGCCATGAAGGGCAGATTCCATTTCTATGAAGGCTACACCATGGAAGAGGTGACCTTTCCTATCAGGGTACTTAAATTCCTCGGCATAAAACACCTGTTCATTTCAAATGCGGCCGGTGGCATGAATCCCGATTTCGAAGTGGGCGATGTGATGTTTATCAACGATCATATCAACCTGATGCCCAATCCCCTTCTTGGTAAACATATTCCGGAATTCGGCGATCGCTTCCCCGATATGAGTGCAGTATATG